>JAOUJU010000196.1 GCA_029883045.1 Rhodospirillaceae bacterium | reverse complement strand
ATTGGGGGCGTAAGCTGATAATTGGCGACGTCAGGGAAGAAAGCGTTAAATCCCTTTGGAATTCTGATAAAATGAATGCCCTGCGTTTGCAGCATCTTGAGGGCAAGCGTTCTGAAAACCCAGTTTGCAGTAATTGTGGACAACTGACACATTGCCTTCCCGATAATATTGACCAGCATCGCACTGATTTACTTCCAAAATTTACCGATTATGTTGGCCATGAGATAAAGGTTTCCACTCCAGGATGCCGATAGAGAAAGCACGCATATTATTAGCGAAATGACAAAAATTTTACACATCACCCCCCACCTTGGCGGCGGGGTTGGAAAGGTTCTTTCCAGCTTAGTTAGTCATGCGTCCAGGCTTGATGATGGGTTTGATCATGAAATTTTATGCATGGAAAAACCGGAAAAAGATCAGTTTGTTAATGTTGCTACCGCTGCTGGATGCAAGGTTTTTTTGTGTCCAACCGATACAGAGATTAAGGATCGCATACGTAGCGCTGACATAGTTCAGCTTGAATTTTGGAACCACCCCGCCACTGCACAGTTCCTTTGTGGAAATAACCTTCCCGATATGCGCCTTTTGGTTTGGTGCCATGTATCAGGGCTTAACTTTCCAAGAATACCACCTAAATTATTTAAGGTGGCAGATAAATTCATGTTTACCTCTGAGTGTTCGTTTGAGGCCACAGAGGTAAAAGAGCTTACATCAGAGGAAAGAAAAAAGTTAGACGTTGTTTCAAGCGGCGTCGGGGTGGAAGACTTACCAAGGCCGAACAGACAATTAAACGGCAGGAAGGTTTCTGTCGGATATTTTGGAAGCCTTAATTTTTCCAAACTTCATCCAGATTTTGTTTCATTTCTATCAGCCGTGGATGATCCTGATTTTCAGGTTAGTCTTATTGGCGACGAAACCAACCGGAATATTTTGGAAAAACAATGCAAAGATATAGGTCAACCTGAATTACTAAAATTCAAGGGATATATAACCGATATCGCAACAGAACTTTCTAAATTGGACGTTCTTGTTTATCTGCTTAACCCCTTGCATTACGGAACAGCAGAAAATGCGTTATTAGAAGCAATGGCAATGGGCGTAATACCCATTGTGCTGGATAATTTAGCTGAGAAGTGCATCGTTGATGATGGCATTACCGGTATTGTTGTTCGTAATTCAGGCGAATTGGCAAATGCATTAAAATGGCTTGGCGATAACGAGGAAGAGCGCTTGGCGATGAGTGCGCGCGCCGCAACCGCGGTTCGCGAGAGATGTACGTACAGCCGAATGATAAGCAAACTGAATGAAAATTATCTAACGGTTGTGGAAAAGCCGAAAAAACCTATAAATTTCAAAGAGATATTTGGCAAATCCCCCAAAGATTGGTTCCGTTCTTTTAATCGTGATATTGGAGTTTTTTCCGATAATGGAACCGTTAAAATTGCCAATGAACTATCTAGACATGCTCTTTACGAACGCAAGAAGGGTAGCGTCTTTCATTTTCTTGAATATTTTCCGGACGATCAAAAACTTCAACAATGGGCAAATAATATTCAGAATATGAAATCATGATTGAAGGCATCGGCAATAAGATATGTACAAATCAGTAGAATTTCCCAAGCTACCTAACGCGAAAGTTGCGCACGATTTTCTTTCCCGCATGACTGGTTCTGGGGCAATCGGTTCATCGCGCAAGGTAGACAGGCCGCTGGCTATTTATGGAGCCGGTAATCTTGGGCGAATGGCGAGAGAGTACCTTGATCGACTGGGTATAAAATTGGAATTTGTGGTCGATGCAAATGCTGAAAAGTATAGAGAAGATGATTATTGGTCGGGAATAGCCATTGTTTCTCCTGATGATGTTTTACCTGAAATGCAACAAAGTGTAATGTTGGCGGTTTGCGTTGTTACGTCCCCGTATGTAAGCCTCGCCACCGCATTAAAAGATGCCGGCTGGGAAGATGTCGTTCCATTTTATGACGTGGCCGAGGCCTATCGTGATGTCCACCCCTTGAGCAACGGTTGGTTTGCCAAACCATTTTCTCAAGTTAATTTAGAAAACATTTCAACAGTACTGCAAAATTGGGAAGATGATCTTTCGCGGGCGCATCATTTACAATTTATTGCATGGAGAAGACTGCGGGAAGAATGGATATTTAATGACGCGACAGTTACCAATGATAATCGTTTTTTTATTCCTGAAGTAACAACAATGCTTGGCAAAAATGAATCTTTTGCTGATGTAGGCGCACATACTGGCAACGTGACAACGCGATTTATTGATGAAACCAAGGGACAGTTTAAAAAAATTTGGGATATAGAGCCTGACCCGGATAATCTTTTACTGCTAACCTCAGCAATTTCTGCGCTGCCATCTGAAATTGCTGATCGGGTAGAAATTATCCCCGCAACTATGGGCAGTAAGCCGGGGGAAGAAAAATTCTTTAGGGGAATTGGCTACGCTTCTCAGCGTTCAAAATTGGGGCAGCATATGCACCAAATTGAAACAATTGATAGCCTTGGAATAGCGCCATCATTCATAAAACTTCATCTGGAAGGTGGCGAGCTGGACGCCCTTAAAGGAGCCTGTGATACTATCTTAAAATCAAGGCCAATCATTGCGGCAACATCATACCACAATGATCAAGGAATTTGGGAATTGCCAATGTGGTTGATGGACAATTTGACCAATTACAGGTTTTATATGAGGGTCCATAGCTGGTGTGGAACGGGTGCCGTAGTGTATGCTCTGCCAAATTAAAACGGCATAACTGGGAAGGCTATATGATGAATAATTTAATTTTCGATCTTGGGTTTCACTTTGGCGAAGATACTGATTTCTATCTTGCAAAGGGGTTTGATGTTGTTGCTGTAGAAGCAAACCCGTATTTGATTGACAATGGTAGAAAAAAATATTCTACAGAAATTAAGAATGGAAAATTAACCCTATTGCACAATGCCATTTCTTCGGCTGCGGGAAAAGAATCGTTTTACATTCATCCCAACAAAACAGAATGGAGTAGTTGCTTAAAAGAAATGGCCGAAAGCGACGGATCGTCCGCAGAAAAAGTATCGGTTGATGCGGTTAATATTCTACAGCTAACTGAAGAATATGGCGTTCCTTATTATATGAAAGTTGATGTCGAGGGCTGTGACGTAATTGTTGCTAGCCAGCTTTCAAGTTTAAATAAAAAACCGCTTTATGTTTCGTTTGAGACATCTAAGAAAGACTACGCCGACATATTTTCATATTTACATGCATCTGGTTATGATGAATTTCAATTAGTAAATCAGATAAATAATGAATTTAGACCAATGCCAGAAGCATCAATGGAGGGTAATTCTATTGATTACAAATTTGGTACCTATTCAAGCGGGTTTTTTGGCAAGGACTTGCCGGGTGATAGGTGGCTTACTTATGATGAAGCATTAACTCAATATATTAAATATAAAGAATTAAAAAAAATTGATAATAAAGAACTTGGTTTAGGTTGGCTTGACGTTCATGCGCGAAGACCTCATTCTTAAATCATTAAATTTATTAGGTATATTTTTTAGGAGCAACTGAATGAATGAAAATTTAAAATTTCAAGAGCGCGTAAAAAATAACATCAAAGGAATTGGTGAAGATAAAGACTTTCTTGATCTTACGCATAAATGGTTGCTTGGCGCTATTGAGCATGAATATGCCCAGAACTTTACATGGATGGGCCGCCCTATAATCCAAGTCCCACAAGATATTTATGCAGTTCAGGAAATTATATGGAAGATCAAACCCGATCTGATAATTGAAACTGGGATCGCGCATGGTGGGTCATTAATTTTAAGTGCATCAATGCTAGCAATGCTGGATTACTGTGATGCTGTTGAAAGTGGGAAAACACTTGATCCTAAGGCGTCTAACCGCAAGGTTATTGGAATTGATATAGATATACGCGCCCACAACCGCAAAGCCATTGAAGCCCACCCCATGTCGCATATGATCGAGATGATTGAAGGATCATCCATTGATGCTGGGGTAATTTCTCA
>JAOUJU010000195.1 GCA_029883045.1 Rhodospirillaceae bacterium | reverse complement strand
TCGTATGCTAATGATGCCAGTCGAACTGCCAATAGTACTTTGATAGCCGACAGCGCTGCTGTAACGCAAACATTTACAACTGGTACCGTTAACTTTACGATTGGTACTGCTGCAAGCCTTGTGAATGCAGAAACGGCGACTTTGGTTACCGAAGGCGCCGCCGCAACCGAAGCTAATAACCTGAAGGTTTTGTTTAATGCCAAGGGTACTAGCTTTGTTACCGTTACGAGTATTGACACCTCGTCGGAATGGGGTCTTAAAGTGAAAGGCGCTATAAGTGATTGGGCTGATGGAGCTTCCATCACAACAGCGCTAGGTGAGCTAGATAAGGCGTTATCAACATTGCGTGATACCGGTCAGACCTTGGCTACAAACCTTTCGGTTGTGCAAACCCGCGAAGATTTCACTGCCGATTTCATTAACACCCTAGAGGAAGGTTCCGATAAATGGACCCTGGCCGATAGTAACCTTGAGGGTGCAAACATGCTGATGCTGCAAACTAGACAGCAGCTTGGTACTGTTTCGCTATCTATCGCGTCTCAAGCCGCGCAGTCAATCCTGCGTCTCTTCGGTTAATAGACCGCAAAAATCGGGCGGCAGGGATTTTCCTTGCCGCCCTTTTTTTATTCAATTTATTGTTTATTCAATTTGACTATGTATTAATGCTATTGCCTTTATAATGGCCCATATTTTTTCGGGAATTTACGCAAATGGCACTAAAAATAGCACTTAAACCTAATGAAAAAATCGTTGTTAATGGCGCGGTAATAGCCAATGGCGACAAACCAGCAAGGCTGCATTTTTTAAATAATGCCAGTTTCCTACGTGAAAAAGATATCATGCAGGAAGATGACGCCAAACGTGATGAGGATTTTATTTATTATCTGGTACAATTAATGTACCTAGATGAAGGCGATGCCCCGCGCTATCGCATGCAGTTAGATTACGCCATAAATGCTCTTAGTGAAGTCCACCCTGATAAAGCTGGTGCATTACAAGAAATACTTTCAATGGTCGATGGCGGCCATGTGTACGAAGCATTAAAGGAATGTAAAAAAGTTTTTCCTGATGGAGCTTAACCTCAAGGGATAAAGCAATCAGGCCAATACAACGGAGCAGTTATCAATGAATAAAGATGCATACAGCAACGTTCCATCCGTCGCCAATCCGCGTGATGTTGAATCGTGGGCATTGTTGCAATCTGCCCGGGATTTGTATTTGGCCAAGGAAAGCCCAGAAGATAAAAATTTATTCCGTGATTCAATTCGCGTAAATATGCTTTTGTGGACCGTATTTCAAGATTCAGTTATGGACGATGCTTCACCGTTGCCGTTTGAAATAAGAAACAATCTTCTTAACCTTTCTAGGTTTGTTGACAAACATTCGATACAATGCCTGGCAACGGAAGACGTAAATGATCTGGATATTTTAATAAGCATTAATCAAAATATTGCCGCCGGTTTGGCGCAAAGCCCCGATGAAGCCGCCAATGGCGTCGCCGAAGAAAATTTAACCACTTCGCAGGAAAATAATGATAATATAGCCACAAGTAAATTGGGAGATATTGAGGCATGATTATCCTATATATGGAGACGAATTATGGTTAATTATGTAGCGTACCGGGCGCCGAGCCCTTCCATGAAATCGTGGAGCAAGCCCAGCTATGATGTGCACAAGGAAAAGCTTTCCGATGCACGCGACCTTGGTGCGGTTCGCCTAAACAACAGCCGCCTTAATGCGTTTGCCAGCCTTGAGGTTGGCGACGAGGTAGATCATTTTAGTTTCTGGATACAATCAAAGGGTAAAACCCGCCTTGGCATGACAGACGATCCTTACCTTAGGGTTGAACTGTTGGATAGACAAGGCAAAGTGCTGGCCGATAGTGACGCAAACAACAGCGATGCGCTTTTCAATAAATATCTTGAATTTAACGAATTCGGTTTAGACCTTAAAAAAGATAAATATTATATCAGGGTTTCACGCAATCCCGATTTTCCCAAAGACGAGAGGAAAAATTATTCCATTCAGTTAGCTATGGGTGAAAATTTTCGCAACGACTATGATACCTTTGAAAAGCCCGCCCAGGGCAAATTCGACCCAATGCAAGCTGCCCTTAATGCGGCTGGGGCTACGGCACCTTCGCGCGTAATGGCCTTGCAGTCGACAACAAGCCTGCTTTCGGCAGGTATGATATCAATTCTTAATAATGGTAAAATCGGCAGCGATGGCGGCGGCGGGTTGTTTTGAGCATAATTCTAAGTGTTATATAATTGTTAGAAGTTTGCTTATGGAAGACCTCCTTCCCAGAGCAAATTCAATAATATCAAGAATAATTGCGTCTTTCAGACCTTTTGATAAAACATCAAATAAAGAAAATATTTAATCTGCCCATCAATCAGTAGAACTGATTGATTCAGATTCACAAAAACTAATTTAAAAATTTAACAAAGAACTGATTTAGGCACAAAAAAAGGCCCCTAAGGCCGCTAAGTCATGCAGGGAAGGGTGATTGTTAGCTCTATTCTTTAGGTAGGTCACCGTTGCGCATGCGATCTTTGATGATCTGCAACACGCGAGATTCTTTTTCTTCGCGTTCTTCTTGGGCTTTTTCAGCCCGTTCTTGCTGGGCTTCTAGAATTTGCCTAGCTGCTTTGGCGTATGGTGGTACGTCATCTACTTTTGGTGATGTGTTTTCACCATTATTGTGCTTTTCCGTTGTTGCATAGGCACTGATGGCTTTTTTAGCCAATGCATCATTATCTGACTGGGGCAAATCATTCTTCTGGGCAACAAACAAAGCAACCTCTGACCCATCAGTTAGTGGGTGGGATTCTTCGCTTTTTAATTTTTTGCTGATTGGGTCTTCGTATTTAGGCTTGTCATCGTTATGACCAGCACTTTTGTCAGCTTTTTGTGCTGGCAGACTTAGACCCGATTGATACGCATTCAGCGAGTTTATGGTGCTTTCTACAGCCATTTTGGCCACCTTCTGTTCTAAATACACACGGTTTACGTGCAAAAAGTCTTCTGACTTAGGGCAAGAATACTAAAATAAGCGGTTTCAGTCAATATTTTTTTTCATCATATGGTGTGCAGGCAATCAAAATAAGCTATATTTTTCAATTCTTTACACATGATATGGTGCTCGTATTAAAAAAAGCCAAATTAATTGAGGTTTCTTTAACTATAACCCTAGGGCCCTGATAAAGAAATTCAAGGTATTTTCTATATTTTTTCAATATTTATTAGCTCATGAAGTTGACCAGCGATAGCCTGCTTACGCGCGCAATCGTCTGGTATGCGGCCTCAAGGGCATTGGTCTCGTTTAACAGCTGGGTTATGGCTTCGTTGGTATTTGAATTTTCTTTGCCTGCAATGCGGTCACCATAAAACAGTATTTGTTGTTGGTGGATGACGGTTGCGTCGTTAAGGCGCAGCCTTTTTAGCGCAAGGTCGGTTCCCATTGCGCTGGTGTTTCCATCTATCTCAGTTCCGTATGGCGGGGTGCCAGCATTATCCGGAATTAGCGCGTCACGTAGCAGGTATTTTGCATCTTCTATTCTGTATCGGTTATCAGCCAATCCGCCCGCTGTGGAAAACTTTCCTTGCGCAATTATAGCCATTGCCCTTATGGCTTTTTCAAATGCCGGGTTAATGGCGTTTAGATCAAACGAAAATGATCTATCTAAGTCCATGCGGTGCTCAGTATTTAGCTTATCGCCCTTGTAATAATTAGTGGCCGATATAGTGCCAGTGGTATTTTGTGCTGTGACTACTATGGGATCGGGATCATTCAGTGATGCGACTACGCTTTCGTTTACGGTAATTGTTGATCCATCGGCAGACACGCTTGAAATAGTATAAGTTTTGTTGTTTGCCGGGAACGCAGTGCTACCAGATACGTCAATGCTCATTCCGGCCGTAAGCCCGGAAAAGGTTCCGGGGGCATCGGAAATTGTGTCCAACGCAGGGAGCACATTATCGGTGAACGATACCGTGCCCTGTCGCACCGATACTGTACCGGCATCTAACAG
>JAOUJU010000194.1 GCA_029883045.1 Rhodospirillaceae bacterium | reverse complement strand
GGAAATTTTTAACGCTAAACTTGAATTTCCATCTGGCATTACCGCTAATATAAGTTTTGGAAATGGTATGACTAAAAAAACCCGCCGTTTATCAGTTATGGGAGATGCCTGCGAAATTGTATTTGACGACACCACAAATGAAAAAGTAGTGCAGATTAAAGGCGGACAAAGAATTTCTATTGACGTGTCGCCAGAACTTGCCCTTGACCTGGTTATTGAAACTTTTGCCAATGGTTTGCGCGCTGGTGATAGGGGATTTTTTGGAACAGCCATTGCATCCAAGGTGGTTCAGGTATTGGCCGAGATTGAGCGCCAATGCAAAACTTCCTAACGGTTTATTCTGGTGGCCATTGGGTAACCTTTTTGCCCTCCATGGCTGCAGCGTAGGCTGCTTCAAAAAAATCTGCCATCTCAGAAATAGTTTCTTGATTGTCAAACATTATTGGTGATTTTTCTTTTATTTTTTCCCGCATAGCTGTGTTAAATTCTTTGTCATTGGCAAGTTTCAGGGCAAGACGGATATAATCGTCGGGGTCCTTTGCCACCAAATCATACACCCCCATTTGCTGATAATATCCGTATGTAACCCTAGCCCGCATGAAATCACCTGGCATAGTAACTATGGGACAATTCACTGAAAACATCTCAAGGGATGAGTTGCCGCCACTAAAAATAATAGGGTCAAGTATAACATCTGACGAGGCCGCTAAGCACATATAGTCTGCTCTGCTTACTTGTCCCGTATTAACAATTCTGTCGGCGTGCTCAGGGAATGATTGTGCCAGACGTTTGCGCAATTTTTCAAACATAATTTTATTGCCGGATACTAAAACAAGCTTGGCTTTGGGGTCTTGGTTTAATATTTCGCTCAATATGTAATCAAACTGTGGGTGAAACTTAAACAAGGATTGAGGGCAACAATATATGTTTTCATCGTCTGTAAACCCATACTTGGCTCTATTCGCATACGGTTCTGTCGTTTGCGGTTTGATATAACATGTTGGCATGCTGTCGAGTTCAATAAGTTGCTCGGTATAAAATTTTTGTGCATTATCTGGCTCAATAAACTTAGAAGAAATAAAGTAATCTACATTTGGAATTCCCGATGTTTCAGGATGGCCCCATGTTACAGCCTGTACGGGCGCCAGCCTAGAAAAAGCCAGGTAATACGTTGCTGGCAACATACCAATATCAGGGTAAAAGATTATATCCAACTCAAGACAGGCAATAATTCTATGCATCTCTCTAATGCTCGTGGGAATTTCATAACTAGCGTCAACGCATTGATCTAAAGCTTGTATGTATGCATCCCTGTAACCCACAGGACGAATAATAATTACTTCAAACCTATCACGTGGCAAAAGCTCAATTATTCTAAACATCAACTTACCAATGGTATGTTCGCGCAGAAAAGAGGAAATAAAAGCTATCTTTAACCGCTTTGGTTTTGTGATAGATTTTTCTTTTGATAATTTTTCACAATGAGGTGCGGTCCACATCAATTGTGGGCTGGCGTTCATATAAAGATTTGCAATTCTTTCCTGAAACTGCCGGTTATCAAGACCATGATAAGAAAGAAAGAAATTAGTTACACCTACTTCTCTCTCTACATAATTTATATATAAATTTTTTCTTTCAAGCTCGTCAATATTTTGGGAAAGTTTTTCTCTTACCTCGGTAATTTCCTCTTCCGAGTCCATTATTTCTGAGATTTGCAGAGCACTCTTAAATTGAAGCCCACATAGGATTTGCTGGCCATTTGTATTGCCAAAAATTTGATTTTCTGGATTTTTAACACTTAAAGCTTGTTTGAGATATTTATCAGCATCTTCCATGCGATCCAATCCTTGGCAAACCATATAAAGTGTGGCAAGGGCAGGCAAAAGGTTTGGCTGTAATTCCAGCGTCTTTTCAAGGCCGGCGGCGGCCTTCTCAAGTTGTTTTGTATAATAGTATGCTGTTGCCAACTGCATATGCGACCCAGCATTCTTAGGGCTCAGCTCAACGCTTTTTAATGCCGGTTCAATAGATTCATCCCATAACGTTGCGTTACCAAGGTTAATCGCCTTAGCAAGGTGAAAGATAGATTTGTTTGGATTGTCTCTTGTTAGTTTATCAAA
This sequence comes from Rhodospirillaceae bacterium, assembly GCA_029883045.1. Lineage (GTDB taxonomy): Bacteria > Pseudomonadota > Alphaproteobacteria > Rhodospirillales > Magnetovibrionaceae > DAOVVL01. The sequence continues at coordinate 1,933 of JAOUJU010000194.1, read as the reverse complement.
ATAATCAAAGGACTCTTTAGATTTACCCATGGCAAGTAAAACATCGCCCTTTTTGCAAATGGTGCCTTCATCTTTGGGGTCAACCTTTAGATATCTATCAATATAAATCATGGCCTCCGCAGTTTCGCCATTTTCAAGACAGACCGAATATAAATTTTTTAGTGCTACAGCATATTTAGGCTTTATTACGGTTGCCTTGCGAAATAATTCTTTGGCAGCCTTCTCATTCCCAGCAGTGCGTGCCAAATCACCGAGATTATTAAGTGTCTCTGCATGATCAACTTTACGTTTTAGAATTTCCATATAAAGGGTTTGGGCAAAATCAACTTTGCCCGCGGCATGGGCTTGGGACGCCTCTCTAAACATCTGTTTAATTTCGAGTTGAACTTCGGGGGTTACGGGAACGCTTCCATCAAGCGGGGTGGCGCTATGGTCTTTTCCGTTGCCGGGCTTTTTACCGCTAAGCTTTGTCTGGCTTTCTTTTTTACTTTTACTCATAGAAATCTACCCATATTTGTTTTGTTCAAAAAAATTACTGCCACGACACATTTAAGCCGACCCGTACTATACCGTGCGTCACACGATGTGCTGATTCCCTTATTCAATCAACCTAATGTAAGCCCATCATAGCCAAATGTAAGCCCATCATAGCCAATTTGCACCTTAGGGCATATTTAGGCTCTATCCCCGGCAACATTTGCCGCCCTTGTGGGTTAAAACCTACCTCAATGGCCATATTTGCCGCCCTGGCACGTCATGTTTATCAACATAACTGATTGATAATAAACAGTATTTCCCCATTTTACAAAACTGGCACAGCGTTTGCTCATTAAAGCCTGAGCAAAGGGGCAATCTGTGTGCGCCCCGGCACGAAATTAATGGAGAAAGCCTGTCATGGATATTTCATCAACAGATTCCAAAATCCTTATTGCAGAAGCCAAGGCGGTTGCAAAATCTGGCGATAACGGATCAAAATCGGACGAATTTGCCGCAACCCTGGCTAGTCTGTTGGGTAAAACTGGCTCGCGTATGGGTGGTGGGTCAAACAACGGCCTGCAAAGCAGTTCATCCGAAGGCATAGAAGATGGCAATCTTGGTGGTGGTAACGGCAAAGAAATGACCGAGGCCCGCCAAAGCGTGCATGGTGATAATGATGATGCCCCCATGGATCGCGATGATAGGCCAGCGTCGACAACCCAAGAAAACCGCAATGACTATAACGACAGCGCGCCTGTGGCAAATGACGATAGCTACCGCACAGACAATGACAGTGCCCAACACAACGATAGCCACGACAGCCAAGCGTCAGAAAACCCCAACAACGAACCAAGCGACAACAACCGTTCGGCAGATACTTCTGATAATAATTCCGAACAAAATGCCGGACAAAACCAAGACGATGGCAACGTTAGCGCCAATGCGGGCGAACAAAACAACCAAGCCACCGATACGGTTGCAACCGCTGTTGCCAGTGGTGCCCAAGCAGCGCTTGCCAGTGGCATGGCGGGCGTCCTTAAAACCGGTGATACACCAGTAATTGCCGTTACCACCCAATTACAAGGCGCCATGGCAGCAGACAAAGCCACCAATGGTGCTAATCAATCTGGGCAAACTACTGGTCGCGAAAACGCAACCGATGGCCTTAAACAAGCCCTTAACGCTTTGGGCAAAGAAACAGGCGCAACAGCAAATTCTGGTGCAGAAAATGTTGAAGGTGATGCCAACAAAAAAGGTTCCAATGGCGCAGCTTTAAACAAAGGCACAGCAAAAGCAGCGGTTCAAAACCAAATGGCTGGCGCCAATGCAAATGTTGAAGCCAAGGTCGCTGAAAATATGCCGCGCGAAATCTCTCAGGCTGGTCGTAACGCAGAAGCGGCAACAGCCAAAGCAACCCAAGCCGCGGCAATAGCCAAGGCAGTTGGTGCTGATGCCA
>JAOUJU010000009.1 GCA_029883045.1 Rhodospirillaceae bacterium | reverse complement strand
CAGAAATAAGTAAATCAGGGGCACTAACATCAAGTATATTGATCATGTCGCGCATATTTACGGCAACCGAAATACGCCTTATTCCGTGATCTGTCAGAATATTGCGTATTGTTTGGCGTGATGTCCTGTCGGCGTCGACAATCACAACATCAATATCTTCAAGATTTACTTTTGTACTCATAACCGATTAAACGCCCCATGGTTCCTGCGCAACTAAATTATGCGCATTATTTCTGCGTTATTTTTCTTGTGTAAGGTTGCTCAAATTCAAATACGCGCCCACGCGATTTGTCGCACAAATCACTAAAAAAACAAAAGATATTGCCTATTTATTTCAGGCATTATTAAGAATCAAAAGCACCATTAATATACTTTATATATCGACAGGGTAACATAATAAATATTAGCTATTTTTGTCACTTTTCTGTCTTTTTTGGTGGGGGGTAGTGCGCTTGAAATATCGCAAGATTTAAAATTATTCTAAAGCCGTTCATGCTTCCCTATGCCATGAATAAACAGACAACCGCCTGGGCAGCGATTCCTTCGCCTCTGCCCGTTGCCCCCAACCCTTCGGTCGTGGTGGCTTTTATCGACACACGGCTAACATCAATCCCTAAAATTGATGCAACCCTTGCACGCATTTGATCTCGATACGGGCCAATTTTTGGCGCCTCGCACACCAAGGTTATATCAATATTGGTAATTTTAGCATTTTTTTCCGTTATTAATTCAAGCGCGCGCAAAACAAAAACCTCTGAATTTGACCCTTTCCACCTTTGATCGGATGGGGGGAAATGCGTACCAATATCGCCTTCGCCTATGGCGCCAAGCAATGCATCTGTTAATGCATGCAGGCCAACATCGGCATCGGAATGACCGATAGCGGCTTTATTGAACGGAACGTCTATACCGCACAATCGAAGGGCACTGCCCGCACCGAAACGGTGAACATCAAAACCAAATCCGGTTCTAGTTTCACCACGAACATCATTACCTGCAAATTTATTTTGTGCGCGAATGTAATCATCCTGTGTTGTTATTTTAAAATTTTCCTCAGATCCATTAACCACCGACACTTTTATTCCCAACTCTTCGAAAAGTGATGCATCATCTGTTTCATTGTTATTTATAAAATTCCTGTGAGCCTTGGTTATTTCATTGAAATGAAACCCTTGTGGTGTTTGCGCGCGAAAAAGATTATTTCGCGAAACTGTTTTTTTAATTGTATCGTCAAAACATTCTTTCAGGGTATCAACAACAGCTAATCCAGGAATTGCGCCCGACGCATTTTCTAGGGCTGAAATAACATCAGATATCAACTCATCAGAAACAAATGGTCTGGCACCATCATGTATTAGCACTGTATCTGGCGATAACGATGAAATACTTTCAAGACCACCAAGAACAGATTGCTGTCTTGTTTCACCCCCAAAAACAGGCGGTAAAAGCTTGGGCTCTGAAAATGATTTTACCGTCGCATCATATAAATTGACGTCATCTTTATTTATAACGCAGCGCACGCCGCCTATGTCTGGATGGGCAATAAAGGTGCTTATGCATTTGCCCAAAATCGTGCTATCGCCAAGAGGGGCGTACTGTTTGGGCATTTCCCCGCCAAAACGCTGACCTCGCCCAGCGGCGACTATAAGCGCGTAACAACCAGCCATATCAATAACTCTCCTGCGAAATATTTTCTTGGCTAGAGCCTAGCATCTTGCCCTTATTTGCCAACAGGCTTACTTTCTTTGCAAAATAAACGTACAACTAATAAACCAGTTTTGCCCAAAATAATAACCAAGAAAGAACATTAAATGAGCCAAACCCTAATATTTAACCTGCTTGCGCTAGCGGCACTTTTACCAGCTAGCGTGCTTCCTATTCGTGGTGAAAAATCATCTCGTGATTGGGTGTTTTGGGTGGTGTTGGCGCTTGCCTGGGCAGGGCCATTTCTTTGGGCGGGGTATTCGATGTCAGGGGTATGGAAAAGTGGGTTTTCTATAACCCTCTGGGTGACCATCGCGGTCTCGCTGTCATTATTTGCACTGTTGGCTGCTTTTGTGCGCGATGCGTGGCGCCTTACGCCGCTCATGTCGCCATACATGATGGCAATGGGTATTGTGGCAACCGTGTTCTGGCATCAAGGGTATGGCACTGGGCTAACCCAATCTGCCCCAAGTGGCTGGATTGGGGTGCACATAGTGGTTTCGTTAGTTACATATGGGCTTGTTACGGTTGCAGCCGTTGCAGCGTTGGCTGCATTCATTCAAGATCGGGCGTTAAAGTTAAAACGCCCAAACAGTCTTACGCACATGCTGCCGTCTGTAACCGATTGTGAAAGTTTGAGCGTACGCCTGCTTGGTTGGGGCGAGGTCGTGCTAGGCGTCGGTCTTGCTAGTGGAATGGCAACCAAATTTATGGAAACCGGGGATTTGCTATCCTTTGACCATAAAACAGTGCTTAGCTTTGCTTCTTTTGTCATTATTGGGGCTATTTTGCTGGCCCACCATAAAACCGGAATGCGTGGGCGCAAGGCAGCTAGGCTGGTTCTGTTGGCATACTTACTGCTGACATTGGGTTATGTCGGGGTAAAGCTGGTAACTGACGTTTTGATGGCCTAAGGGCTGTTAACCCATTATTTTCAACTAAAACCTCTGTAAATCTTGCTTTTTTGTCACTTTTGCCCAATAAATGGGCACCCTGAAACATATCTGTGGCATAGAAGACACAATGAGCTATCGCATAGGCAATATTGAGCTTGAAAATAACATAATGCTGGCCCCCATGGCCGGTGTTACCGATTTGCCGTACAGGCGGATGGTAAGGAAATTTGGTGTCGGGCTTGTGGTATCAGAAATGATTGCGTCCAAAGCAATGATCATGGCGGCCAAAAAAACCATGCGTATGTCCACATCATGCGCAGATGAATTTCCCATGTCGGTTCAGCTGGCGGGCAACGAACCAGAAGTCGTTGCCGAAGCCGCAAAATTGAACGAAGACAGGGGGGCGGCTATTATTGATTTAAATATGGGGTGCCCGGCAAAAAAAGTTGTAAATGGTTATGCTGGCTCAGCCTTAATGAAAGACGAATTGCTTGCGGGAAAAATACTAGAAGCTGCGGTAAACGCAGTTTCCATACCAGTAACGCTTAAAATGCGAACGGGCTGGGATGATAATTCTAGAAATGCCCCAAATCTTGCGCGCATAGCCGAGGAAAGCGGTATTAAATCGCTGGTGGTTCACGGACGAACGCGCTGTCAATTTTATAAAGGTTCATCCGATTGGGATTTTATCGGCGAAATTAAGCGTGCAGTTTCAATTCCGGTAACTGGTAACGGTGATATTGTTACGGTTGATGATGCTGCGGAAATGCTGCGTCGCTCCGGTGCCGATGGAGCAATGATCGGGCGGGGGACTTATGGCAGGCCGTGGTTCCCGGCACAGGTTGCACATTTTCTAAAAACTGGTGAGCGCATGGATGATCCATCAATTGATCGGCAGATGGAATTATTGCTCGAACATTATGAAGGTATGCTTTCGCATTATGGCGAAACAACCGGAATGCGCGCGGCACGCAAACATATTGGTTGGTATTCAAAAGGGTTGCCGGGATCTGCCGAATTCAGAGCAAAAGTAATGCGCGAAGCCGACACCAACAAGGTGAAGGAAATGATACGTATATTTTATGAGCCGTTGGTCGGACAAATCGCCGCCTAAAAAATAATCAATACCATTTAATATCTAAGGCAAAAAATGAACGACAATGTCTCAATGCTTAGTTCAGTAGGGCGCGCAGAAAAACCCGACATGCCAGAAATTATTGACCCGGCACAAATTATCAACGCCTTGGGCACTGCAATAATTGTGGTGGGCAAAAACCGTGAAATCATGTTTGCAAATTCAGCGGCAGAACAATTTTTTGCCAAAAGCAGAGCAGCCTTGCAGGATAGCTTTCTTGATCAACTTCTTCCCATTGATAGCCCGGTATTTCATTTGCTTCATCAGGTTCAAACCGGAATGCGCGAAGTTACCGAACACGGAATAATTCTTGATGCACCAAGCACAGGGAACCGCATGGTAAGCGTTCAGGCAGTTCCATTGATTGAGGTTCAAGGCGCGGTGGTGGTTAATTTTCAGGAACGATCTATCGCCGATCAAATTGACCATCGCTTAACCAACCGCGATACGGCGCGTTCGGTTTCGGCCATGGCCGCGATGATGGCGCACGAGGTAAAAAATCCGCTATCGGGTATTCGCGGCGCTGCACAATTGCTTGAGCAAAATGCCAATGCGCAAGATACCCAACTTACCCAGCTTATTCAGGATGAAACTGACCGCATTCGTGAATTGGTAGAAAGAATGGAGGTGTTCTCCGATGGATTACCGCTTGCTGTTGGCCCGGTAAATATTCATCAAGTGCTGGGAAGGGTGCGCAAAATTGCCGAGCATGGATTTGGCGCAGGCGTACTTTTTATTGAAGAATATGACCCGTCTTTGCCACCTGTAAGTGGAAATCGCGATCAATTAATTCAGGTGTTTTTAAATTTAGTAAAAAATGCCGCCGAGGCCGTGCCGGAAAATAACGGAAAAATTATTCTTAAAACCCAGTATCAGCATGGCGTGCGTTTTGCCATGCCCGGAAGCAAAAGCCGGGTACATCTTCCGCTTTCTATAAGCGTTATGGATAATGGTCACGGTATTGCACCAGAAGTGCAAGATCATTTATTTGAACCGTTCGTAACGGCAAAGCAGGGGGGTAGCGGGCTTGGGTTGGCGATGGTTTCCAAAATTATTGGTGATCACAATGGTGTAATAGATTTTAAAAGCAGCCATGGAAACACAATGTTTAGAGTTTTGCTTCCGGTATCGGATGAGCCGTTATCCACAACTGATGAAGCGGGGGAAAATTAATAAATGACAGCCGGTGCCACCATTTTAGTTGCAGACGACGACAGGGCGATACGTACAGTTCTGGAGCAAGCATTAACACGCGCCGGATACGAGGTAATGGTAACATCAAATGCTTCAACTTTATGGAAATGGACGGTTGAAGGATTGGGCGATCTTGTTATTACAGATGTAATAATGCCAGATGAAAACGGCCTTGATCTTGTGCCGCGCATTTTGAAAATAAGGCCAAATCTTCGCGTTATTGTTATGAGTGCACAAACAACATTAATGACGGCAGTAAAAGCGGCCGAGCGCGGTGCATTTGAATATTTACCCAAACCGTTTGATATAAGTGAACTATTAGCTGTGGTTGCACGCGCGCTTGAGGCAGGAAATCTTGCCGCCAAAACCAAAAAAAGCAAAGACGATGAAGATCTTCCACTTATTGGTCGATCTTTGGCAATGCAAGATATATACCGAACCATTGCCAGACTTATGCAAACAGATCTTAGCGTAATTATTACTGGTGAAAGTGGTACCGGAAAAGAATTAGTTGCACGTGCCCTTCATGATTTTGGCAAAAGACGAAACAAGCCATTTGTTGCGGTCAACATGGCGGCAATTCCGCGCGATCTTATTGAAAGTGAATTATTTGGTCACGAAAAAGGTTCATTTACGGGCGCTACCCAACGCAGCCAAGGTCGGTTCGAGCAGGCCCAGGGTGGAACATTATTTCTTGATGAAATAGGCGACATGCCGCCAGAGGCGCAAACACGGTTGCTTCGCGTATTACAAGAAGGTGAATACACCACCGTTGGTGGGCGAACAGCAATAAAAACAAACGTAAGAATAATTGCTGCTACGCACCGCGACCTTAAGCAACTTATCAGACAAGGTCGCTTTCGCGAGGATTTGTATTTCCGTCTTAATGTGGCGCCACTCAGGCTTCCGCCATTGCGCGAAAGAACTGAGGATATACCAGAACTGGTCAGTCATTTTTTATCCGAAGCAGCGGAAAGCGGGCTTCCATGGAAAACCATAACCGCAGATGGAATGAACAGGTTAAAGCAACATTCATGGCCGGGAAATGTTCGCGAACTGGAAAATATGGTAAAAAGGTTGGTCGCACTTGTGGCCGAAGATGAAGTAGGCCAAACAGTAATTGAGGCTGAATTTTCAGAATCCGCCACAATAGATGATGATAGCCCCAGTGGGGGAATTTCGCATTCTGTTGAAAAACATTTGAAATCGTACTTTGCGGCGCATAACAATTCCCTTCCAGCAGCAGGCCTTTATGACCGTGTCTTGCGCGAGGTAGAAAGGCCATTAATTGCGCTTACGTTAGAAGCGACAAACGGAAACCAAATAAAGGCTGCTGATGTGTTGGGGTTGAACAGAAATACTCTAAGAAAAAAAATTCGCGAACTTGATATTCCCATAATAAAAAACGGGAGCAAATAACAAGTGACCGAAAATGCTGGCAGCAATAATTTACATAACGGCGACGCCATCGATAGGAAAATAGCAGTTTCTATTCAAGGCAAAACCTTTGAACGTGCACGAAAGTTTGCGGAAAAGGCTTTATCGAGCCGTAGGTTCGCGCTGGTAATTTTTATTGCTTCTATTTTATCTGGACTGCTTACCTTCATCGCACTAAGTGGTACTGCTGGGACTACAGATTCGTCCGTAGAAGGTTTGCTTTACACAGATCTTGTGCTGATGCTTTTGCTTGCGGTAATTGTTATTCAGCGCGTTGTTGGTATGTGGGTTGAACGCAGGCAAGGCAGGGCAGGTTCGGCACTGCACGTTAGACTGGTAATGATGTTTTCGCTTTTGGCAGTTACACCAGCAATTATGGTTTCTGTATTTGCCGCATTATTTATGAACTTTGGGGTTCACGCATGGTTTAGCGATCGCGTAAAAACAGCGATTGAATCATCCAGTATTGTTGCTAACGCGTACCTACAAGAACACCTTGAAAACATTCGCGCCGATACATTTGCCATGGCAAGCGACATAAACCGTTCTGCCGCAAATTTGATAGGCAACGAACAGGCATTTAACCAGTTTTTATCAAATCTTGCTGCAATTCGCAGCCTACCAGAAGCCATTGTGGTTGATGCAAGCGGAAGAATTATGGCTAGGTCACGCTTTAGCATGTCCATCGAATTTGATTTGGTCCCCCAAGAAGTTCTTGGAAAGGCAAGAAACGGTGAAATAGCCATTCTCACCACCCCGCAGGATGATAGGGTGCGCGCAATAATAAAACTTGACCGATTTGCCGATACATATCTTTTGGTTGGAAGATTTATTGACAGCCAAGTTCTTGAACACATGTCAACCAATTCCAATGCAGTGCAGTTATACAAAAGCCTCGAAGAAAAAAGCGGATCCATTCAAATTACGTTTGTTGCTATTTTCACGGTGGTTGCAATCCTTATTTTGTTAGCCGCAGTATGGATTGGGATGGCAATTGCCAACCAGCTTGTGCGCCCAATTTCAGGCCTTATTTCTGCGGCGCAAAAGGTTAGCGCAGGAAGCCTTGATGTTTATGTAGATATGGATACAGAAACAGATATGGGTGAACTTTCTAGCCTTATTACTGCCTTTAACGAAATGACCAGCCAGCTACGCTTGCAGCAAGACGGATTAATAAAAATTAACAGACAAATGGATGAACGGCGCAGGTTTACCGAAACTGTTTTATCTGGTGTTTCCGCCGGTGTAATTGGTCTTGATAGCATGGGTAGAATAAATCTTCCCAATAAGTCAGCCTCGATGCTTTTGGGCTTGAATCTTTCAGATGAAATTGGAAAAAAGCTATCTGAAGTTGTTCCTGAAATGCTTCCGTTGATTATGCAGGCCATGGACAAAAGCAAACACGAATCTGCGGGTGAAATTTCTTTGTTGGTTAACGCCAAAAGCAGGATACTTTTTGTAAACGTAGCAGAAGAAAGCCTAAATAATGAAACCATAGGCTACGTAGTTACCTTTGACGATATAACCGAGCTTCAATCAGCCCAGCGAAAGGCAGCGTGGTCTGGGGTTGCCAGAAGAATTGCCCACGAAATAAAAAACCCCTTAACCCCAATACAATTGGCCGCTGAACGCCTGCAACGGCGCTACCTTGATCAAATAACGGATGATCCGGAAACCTTCAAAACCTGCACAGACACCATAATACGTCAGGTCGAAGATCTAGGACGTATGGTTGATGAATTTTCATCGTTTGCCAGAATGCCGCAGGCTATACTTAAAATCGAAAATATTTCCGAACTTTGTCGTCAGTCTGTTTTTCTTGAAAAAAATCGCAATCCGGATATTTCGTTTGAACAACGTTTACCCGATAATGATGTTAGCTTGAATTGTGATGCCAGACAGGTTTCGCGTGCGCTTACTAATTTATTAAAAAATGCTGCTGAATCTGTTTCTGAATCAATGAACATCGATAAAGATGTGAAAGGCAAAGTTAAAATAACCCTTACACACGATGAAGGTGTTGCGCTGAAGATTATTGTTGAAGATAACGGTAAGGGCCTGCCGGCAGAAAATACAGATCAATTAATGGAACCATACGTAACCACCCGGGAAAAGGGGACCGGACTAGGTCTTGCGATAGTGCGAAAAATTATGGAAGACCATAACGGTGAATTAATTTTAAAAAATCGAAAATCGGGTGGTGCGATAATATCTTTGATATTTCCATTAAATACAAACAGCAATATTACCACAACTGAGGTCGGTCATGGCGCATGATATTCTTATCGTAGATGACGAAGTAGATATCTGTAATCTTGTTTCTGGTATTTTACAGGACGAAGGTTATGAAACCCGCACGGCTTCAACTGATACTGATGCTATAAATTCAATTGAGCATCGTCGCCCTAGCCTTGTTCTTTTGGATATCTGGCTTCAGGGCAGTTCCATGGATGGATTGGAAATATTAGATCATATAAAAAAACGCCATCCATCGTTACCAGTTGTAATGATGAGCGGTCACGGTACAGTCGAAACTGCGGTAAAGGCAATTAAACACGGTGCTTTCGACTTTATTGAAAAACCTTTTAAGTCAAACCACATGATAGTGCTGGTTGAGCGTGCGATTGAAAACACAAGATTGCGCCGCGAAAACGAAGAATTACGTCTCAGGGCTGATGTGGATGGCGACCTTATTGGAACCTCAAGTGAAATACGTAATGTTTTGCAAGCAATCGAAAGGGTGGCGCAAACTAATTCCCGCGTCTTTGTTAGTGGGCCGTCTGGTTCCGGTAAAGAGGTTGCTGCAAGAATGTTGCACGATTGCTCGGAAAGATCATCCGGCCCCTTTGTTGTTGTTAACTGCGCAACAATGGACCCGGGACGCATGGAAGAAGAATTGTTCGGCGTGGAATCTGCATCGGATGACGATGATGGTGGGCGCAGGGTTGGATATTTCGAATCTGCACACAAAGGAACATTGTTTCTTGATGAAATCACGGATATGCCGCTTGAAACGCAAGGAAAAATAGTAAGGGTATTGCAAGAACAAATATTTTCTCGTGTCGGAAGTAAATCCAGAATTGAGGTCGATGTCCGTGTTGTTTCGAGTTCAAGCAGAATTATTCAAGACGAAGTAGCCGCAGGAAATATGCGCGAAGACCTGTTTTATCGACTTAGCGTGGTAAATATAGATATGCCACCATTAAGAAAAAGGCGAGATGATATACCATCCCTAGCGGCACACTTTATTTCGCAAACAGCGCGCCATACCAGACAGCCATCAAGGGTGCTATCGGAAGATGCTATTGCAACACTGCAAGCGTACGATTGGCCAGGAAACGTGCGAGAGCTAAAAAACGTAATTGAACGATTAATGATAATGGTGCCGGGCGGACAGAACGATATAATTACCGCCGAAAACCTGCCAAGCGACGTAACCGGAATTGGCGAAGATAATAAAAGCTCACTTCATGATAATTCAAAGATTATGGGCATGGCCCTTCGCGATGCCCGTGAATCATTCGAAAAAGATTATCTATCGGCCCAAATAACCCGTTTTGGCGGTAATATATCTAAAACTGCTGAATTTGTGGGTATGGAGCGCTCAGCGCTTCACCGCAAATTAAAATCACTAGGAATAGGAAGCGGTTGACTTATCGGTGGATAAAGCTGGTAAATTACATACAAGAATTAAATTAGGGGATATCAAATGAAGGTGATTATTTGCGGTGCAGGGCAGGTGGGTTTTAATATTGCCCGCCATCTTTCACTTGAAAACAATGATGTCACGATAATTGATCAATCTGCAGAACTGGTAAGGCGGATTTCAGATACTCTAGATGTGCAGGGCATTATTGGCCACGCCTCACGACCGGATGTCCTTGATCGTGCCGGAGCAAAAGATGCCGATATGATCATTGCAGTAACAGCCGCTGATGAAGCCAACATGGTTTCGTGCCAGGTCGCACATTCATTGTTTGATGTTCCAACCAAAATTGCCCGCATTCGCCATCAAGGCTACATGCATCCGATGTGGGCAAATCTTTTTTCCCGCGAACACATGCCGATTGATGTGATTATTTCTCCAGAAATAGAAGTAGCGCATGCAATAAAAAGACGCCTTGAGGTTCCCGGCGCGTTTGAAATGATCCCACTGGTAGATGGCAAGGTAAAATTGCTAGGTGTTCGTTGTGGTGATGCCTGTCCGTTGGTAAACACACCACTGAAGCAAGTTTCACAACTGTTTCCCGATCTTTCAATAACAATTATTGGTATTTTGCGTGATGGAAATGTAGTAATTCCATCAGGAGATGACGAATTATTTAGCGGTGATTCCGTTTATTTTGTTGTCGATTCCGAACAACAAGAACGCGCACTTTCTGCATTTGGTCACGAAGAAACCGAAGCTAGGCGTATTGTTATATTCGGCGGTGGCAACATAGGGATGTTTTTGGCTGAAGAAATTGAGGAAAGCGGGCAAAACCTTAATGTAAAACTTGTCGAGCTAGACCCCAAACGAGCAGAAAAAGCTGCATCAAGGTTGTCAAAAACTACCGTAATTTGCGCTGATGTGCTTGAATCAAACATAATTCAAGAAGCAAACATAGGTCATGCCGAAGCAGTAATCGCGGTTACCAATGACGACGAAACCAACATTCTTTCATCGCTACTGGCAAAACGTGCCGGTGCTAAGCGGGCAATAACGCTTATCAATAAAACTGCGTATGACCCACTTATTGGATCGCTTGGCATTGATGTGGTGGTCGAACCTAGAAATATAACGGTTTCGACAATCATTCAGCATGTTCGTCGCGGACGGATACACTCCGTGCATACTTTAGGCGAAAACTATGGCGAACTTATTGAAGCAGAAGCACTTGAAACATCACCCTTGGTTGGGGTTGCGTTGCGTGATGCCAAATTACCCGATGGCGTTCTGATAGGTGCCATTGTGCGCGATAACGTTGTAATAAACCCGCGTGGCGATACGGTAACGCAAACAGGTGACCGTGTTGTAGTATTTGCCGCATCTGATGTTATTCGCAAGGTAGAAAAAATGTTCTCGGTCCAGCTTGAATATTTTTAGAAAGAAAGATGGGCATGGCCCGCAGCACTAAAACAATAACACGCCCAAAAGCTATTATTTTTGACTGGGACAATACCCTTGTGGATACGTGGGTGGTGATTCACGATGCCCTTAATGCCACGTTTAATGATTGGGGTATGGAAAAGTGGACAATCGAAGAAACAAAAACCCGAGTTGCACATTCTATGCGCGACAGCTTTCCGTCAATATTTGGTGATGACTGGGAGCGTGCCGGCAAGGAATTTTATGGTCACTTTGAAAAAAATCATCTCGAAAGGCTGACGCCATTACCAAATGCTGAAAGTGTGGTAGGCGAGCTGTTTGAAATTGGTATCCATATGGCAATTGTCAGCAATAAAACTGGTCGTTTATTACGCCTTGAAGTTGAACATCTTGGCTGGGATAAAATTTTCAAATCTGTTGTTGGATCGCTTGATGCCGCCCATGATAAACCAGCACCGGACCCGGTTTTACTGGCACTTGCAGGCAGCACCATTAACCCCGGAAATGATGTCTGGTTTGTGGGCGATGCGGCTATTGATATGCAATGCGCCAAAAATTCGGGGTGTTTTGGGATTTTAGTGCATAAAAACCCGCCAAAAATTGCTGAATTTGGGGATTTTATGCCAGATTTTCACACGGATGAACTGTGCAGTCTTCCCAATCTTGCCAAGACCTAGTAGTGTTAACCCATTAACAGGGGGGTCCGGTCGGGGGAGACCAAAAGCTGTACAATTTTGTAGTATGGCTTTTAAGATTGAATAATCCTCAAGAACGATCCTAAAAATCGTTGTATTCACGCAGAAGCGTTGGGATACAGTGATTTTTTTGCGTAAATAACTACAAAAAAAGGGAAGCGAAAAAAATGGCTTCGGAAAAATCACAAAACGTTCAGGATGTGTTTCTAAACTACATACGCAAACAAAAAACTTCGGTTACCGTATTTTTGGTAAATGGCGTAAAATTACAGGGAATTGTCACTTGGTTTGATAATTTTTCGGTTTTATTGCGTCGCGATGGGCATACACAACTTGTTTACAAGCACGCCATATCAACGATAATGCCATCAACCCCGGTCCAGCTGTTTGAGCAGGAAGAGGTTGTAGAGGATTAAGTTTTTTGATCGAATACTCCGCAAATAGCGGGGGAACAACAGTATCTGACAATGGCGCCACGGGGGGTGGCGATAAGTGTTTGGTTGTCCACCCTTTCATCAAATCGGCATCATCTGTCGGTGGTGCTTTTGCGCGCACCCCAGAAGCCATGTTAGATGAAATAACAGGATTGGCGCTGGCCATAGATCTAGATGTTGCGCATGGCGAAATAGTTTCAATTTCAGAATTAAAATCAAATAGCTATTTCGGAAAAGGCACCATTGAACGCCTTGGTGCCATTATCCGTGGCAGGGACATTGCTGTGGCCTTGATAGATACCCAGCTAAGCCCAATCCAACAGCGAAACCTTGAGCGCGACTGGGACTGCAAGGTTTTAGATAGAACGGGTATAATCCTTGAGATTTTTGGCGAAAGAGCCAGAACCAAAGAAGGGCGGATGCAGGTTGACCTTGCCCACCTAACATATCAGCGTTCGCGCCTTGTGCGTTCATGGACCCATCTTGAACGTCAGCGCGGTGGTGCAGGTTTCATGGGCGGGCCCGGCGAAACACAAATTGAAACCGACCGCAGATTGATTGATCAGCGCATAACCAAGCTGAAAAAATCCCTAAAAGAGGTCAAGCGCACCCGTGAACTACACCGTAAATCTCGGCGCAAGGTTCCATATCCGATAATAGCGCTTGTCGGTTACACCAACGCTGGAAAATCAACGATTTTTAACAAACTGACCAATTCGCAGGTTTTGGCCAAAGACCAACTTTTTGCCACCCTTGACCCGACCATGCGCCAGATTGAATTGCCAAGCGGGCGCATTGCAATTCTTTCTGATACGGTTGGTTTTATTTCCGACTTGCCCCATGAACTGGTTGAAAGCTTCCACGCAACGCTGGAAGAAGTCCTTGAAGCCAACATAATCGTGCACGTTCGCGATATTTCCCACCCCGATAATGCAGCACAAAAAGCTGATGTAATATCAGTTTTGCACGAGCTTGGTCTGAATGATGAAGTCTTAGAAGAAAATATGATCGAAGCTCTCAATAAAATAGATATGCTTGATAAGGCGGAGCTAGAAGTTATTGAAAATCAGGCTGCTCGCTCTAAAACTCCTATTTTATTAATGTCGGCAATTAGCGGTGCTGGAATTGATGGTTTCATGGCGCAAATTGACGAACACCTTTCGCGCTCAATGGCAACCATTGAAGTTAGTTTGGACCCAGGCGATGGTAAATTATTAAGCTGGTTATACGATCATGGCGAGGTTGTAAGTCGCGAGCAGGGCGAAAATATTGTTAACTTAAAAGTTAGGTTAAGCGACGAAAATCTAATGCGTTTTAATCAAATGAACAAAACATGATGGTTAGCAATTTCTTAATTTAATTTCATAATTCCTTATTATTTTTTCATAAAATTTATAATTTTTTAGTCCATTTTTATGCTGATATATCTTTGATATAGCTGTGTTTATTTGTTTGACTAATATTATCTACTAGTAGATAATATTAGTATGTTTTCAACAGGCAAAACAAAGGTGTGACCCAAGCGATGGCTGATACAAAAGCACAAAACAAATGGCGTGATAAATACAGGTTTATAAAAACCCAATTGAACGTCATGGCCAGAAAGATCACCCACGATGGGCTTGATGAAGTTGCAAAAGAATACAATTTAAAAGGCAAGGCCGAGGCAGTGGCGTTTTGCTGTTTTATCACTCGCGCCCAAATGCAAAAGGGGTGGAAAGACCCCAAATCAAAAATGATGCTAGATTCACTTGTTGCAAGCTTCAGGGGCCAGCGCGATATTTATTCACCTTAAAATTATCATGGTGCTATATTTGCTATAAAAATGGTACAACCCCATAAAATACACAGAAAACCCCAAAAAAATCACAAGGGAGATAATAAATGAAAACCGCATTTCTAGGTCTAGGCGTTATGGGCTACCACATGGCAGGGCACCTTGCCAAAGCTGGGCACGACGTAACCGTATATAACCGCACAATAGCCAAGGCCGACAAATGGGTGGGTGAATTCGGTGGCGCCAATGGAAAAACGCCAAAAGAAGCGGTAAAGGGTGCTGAAATTGTTTTTTCATGCGTGGGAAATGACGATGATCTGCGCTCGGTTATTCTAGGCGATAATGGTGCCTTTGCCGGCATGGCCAAAGGCACAATTTTGGTTGATAACACCACCGCCAGCGCCGAAGTGGCACGCGAGTTGTATGCCAAGGGCAAAGAACTGGGTATTGATTTCATCGATGGCCCGGTTTCCGGTGGCGAAGCAGGGGCGCAAAATGGGGCATTGACAGTAATGTGTGGCGGAGATGAAGCCCCGTTCAAAAAATCCCAGCCAATAACAGACGCCTTTGCCAAGGCGGTGACATTAATGGGCCCATCTGGTGCCGGACAGCTTACCAAAATGGTCAACCAAACATGTATTGCTGGCCTGGTTCAAGGGCTAGCCGAAGCTATCAATTTCTCTGAAAAGGCAGGTTTGGACACAAAATTGGTAATCGACGTTATATCCAAGGGTGCGGCCCAGTCCTGGCAAATGGAAAATCGCGCTGAAACCATGATAGATGGCAAGTTTGATTATGGCTTTGCAGTTGATTGGATGCGCAAGGATTTGGGAATTGTACTGGCCGAGGCCGATCGCAACGGCGCACAAATGCCGGTTACCGCATTGGTGGATCAATTCTACAAAGAAGTTCAGGCCATGGGCGGTAGTAGGTGGGATACATCAAGTCTGCTTAAAAGGCTTACCCAGAACGATTAACCTAAGGTTTGTTTCTGTCTTTGGCTGGGGCCGGGTACCCAACCCGGCCAGGGCCAGGGATGTTGTGCGTTGCATAGGCGACAAGGCCAAGTATGACCGCGCCAATAAACACCGCTATTACAAAATACCAGCTTTCTGATACTCCATCGGTGCCGTGAACTGCAATAAGGGCTGCGGCCCCGCCGGGTGGGTGGGTGGTGTCGGTTAGCGCCATTAGGGCAATTGCACCGGAAACAGCAAGGGCAGCGCCCATCCATTGGTCTACTGGAACAAAATTAGCTATCATAACCCCAACCGTTGCTCCGATTAAATTTCCCAGCAAAAGAGATTTTGGGTGTGCCGCATGCGTATGGGGCATGGAAAAAACTATTACCGACGACGCACCAAACGAACCTATCAGTAAAACCCAATG
>JAOUJU010000193.1 GCA_029883045.1 Rhodospirillaceae bacterium | reverse complement strand
TAATGGTCATGGCCGCTGGGCGGAAGTCGAGCATATCTTGTTCGCTCAACCCGTTTTTTCCAACGCGCCCTTCCATGCAATCTTCAATTATTTGCTGATATAACACCAACGCCCCCGCGCCCTAAATTTGTTAAAACTATGATTAGCTGTACACTAGCATAACCTTATTAAGGGCAAAGCACTTGATCATTAAAAAAAATAGTTTTTTTAGTTAATCGCCGACAGATCGCCCGGTTTTCCCACTATAAACACATCAAGCAATTCTGGCCGCAAAATACGCTTGGCGGCTTTTTGGACATCGCTAACGCTGACCGCACCAATGTAGGATTTACGCTTATCTAGGTAGTCCAGCCCCAGATTATCAACCTGCATCCCCACTAGTATCCCAGCAATTGCGTCGCTTGAGGTAAACCTTAAAGGAAATGCCCCGCTAATATATGTTTTAGCGTCTTTTACTTCGGCTGCGGTTGCGCCATTTACGGACATTTTAGACCATTCGTCTTTTATAATTTTCACGGTTTCTCCAACGCGTGAATTTTCGGTTCCGGCCTGACCCACAATCACCGAACTGTGGTCAAAGGAATAAATGTTGGATGATATTGAATATGCTAATCCTCTTTTTTCACGCACCTCGTCATACAACCGCGAGGTAAAACCACCCCCGCCAAGAATATGGTTCATGACAAGGGCAGCATAATAATCTGGATCATCACGCTTTACCCCCGCACCTGCAAAAACTATTACGCTTTGCGGAACATCCATTTCAATTATTTTAATATCGCCACTTTCTTTTGGTTTTGTTTCCAAAACTGTAGTTATGTTTGGCGTTTCCCTTAATTGACCAAAAGCTGCATCAAGAAATTTTGCTAATTCTTGCGGTGTTATGTCACCAGCTGCCCCAACAACAAGATTTTTCCGGGCTAGCATGTTTTTATGAAGATCTATTAAGTCTTGACGTTTTATTCTTGCAACACTTTCAGCGGTTCCGTCTGTACGGCGGCCGTACCCGTGCCCAGCAAACATTTTTGCAAACAGTGCATCAAATGCTTTTGTTCCCGGTTTTGACATATCGTTTCTTATAGATGCTAATATTTGTGCACGAATGCGTTCAATCGGTTCAACATCAAACCGGGGCTTGCTTAAAGATAAATTTAATAGTTCAGTGGCGCTCTCAAGGTTTTGACTTAGGGTTTTAAGGGTGCCGGAAAACGAATCTTTTGCTGCATTAAAATGAAGCGCAATAGCATCGTCTTCAAGACGGGCTTGAAATGATTGACTATCAAGATCGCCCGCCCCCTCATCAAGCAATCCGGAAACCATATTGGCCAACCCTTCCTTAGCGATTGGATCCATGGCAGCGCCGCCTTTAAATGTAAAGTGCAGCGATATAACTGGGTTTGTGTGATCTTCAATTAACCATGCGGTAATTCCGCTTTTGCTTTTAACTTCTTTTACCTCAACCGCATTGGCCGAAGTAAAACCGCCGATAACAAAAATGAAGGACAAAATAGCGATAAAGTTATTTTTCATAATCAGTCACCTGACCCGACGTTGGCCAGCACGGGCAGAAGCTTGCCCGTAACCCGACGGCTTTCATCGCGAATTTTTTTAGCTGCCTCAAGCACATCTGTCTCGCTAACGTTTTGAATGTATTCGGGCCATTGTTCTACAGAATTTAAATCGTGCCCTGCGCCTAGCGCTCCGCCAACGGCCCATGCCCCAGATTTAAGGGAATCGCGAACATAAACAGCATTGGCTAACATACGTTTTTTAACCCGCTCCAACTCGCCTACGGCAAAACCATTTTTTATAAATTTATCAAATTCAGATTCTATCTCATCTGCAATAACGTCCAGATCGATACCCGGTATAGGGCTGGCATAAAAAACGAACCGTCCCGGTCCTTTGGGGTGTGACGAATAACCAGCCCCAGCGGCAACTGCCTTGCCCCCTTCTAGCACCAGCGCCTTGTACATACGAGACGTAGTGCCATCGCCAAGAACGGTTGCCAACACCTCATAAGCGGCAACGTTGGCGCCCGAACTGTTACCCAGCGAGGGGGCTATTATGTTAAGGCTCCATGCTGGTTGGCGCACGCTATTATCGCGCACTATTACTTCGCCCGATTTCGGCAAATCAAGCATTGCCAGTGGCGGGCGCGCAGGCGCTTTGCCCGCCGGAATAGGGCCGTAGTATTTTTCAGCTAGGGTGCGCACCATTTCAGGGCTCACATCACCAACAACAACCAGTACCGCATTGGATGGAACATAATATTTTTTATAAAAATCCAAAACATCGGTGCGCGATGCAGACTTCACCTCGCCTTGCAAACCTATGACTGGTCGTCCGTAAGGATGGTTATTAGGAAACAAACTTTCATTGACTTCTAACCTAAGCTTGCCCGCAGGATTATTTCCCACGCGCTGTCTGCGCTCTTCTAAAATTACGTCGCTTTCGGTTTCAATATCTTTTTTGCTTAAAGTCAGGCCGGTCATGCGATCGGATTCAAGCTCCATAATCATTTCCAACCGATCGCTGGCAACCGTTTGATGGTAGCCCGTATAATCAAACGAGGTGAACGCATTTTCGTTTCCCCCGTTTCTTGCAACCAGCTTGGAAAATTCACCATCGGGGTGTTTGTTTGTTCCCTTAAACATCAAGTGTTCAAGCAGATGGGCAATTCCGCTTTTGCCCGGCGGTTCATCAATTGAGCCAACCTTATACCAGATCATCTGCATTACAACTGGCGAGCGGTGATTGGGGATAACTGCCACCTCAAGACCATTGGCAAGATAGAACCGGACAGGCGAAAATACTTCGGCCCGCGAATTTGCGACAGATAATACAAACAAAATTAAAGCAAGATTCAATATTAACAATTTACGCATTGTCATAATTGACCTTAAAAATGGGGCGGTATAAAGGCAGAGAATTTGCCCTGAAATAATTAATTAAACACACCGTCAAGCAGGCGCGGTTCTTTGCGTTCAATTTTAGGTATTTCACCTTCATTAATTGGTGCGCCCTTTGCCTGATTTTCACGAATACGCTCAGCTTCTTTGGCGGCATCGACTGTTGTACCGTATTTTATATCATCGCCAAACATCAGGCTTTCCATAACCGAAATATTCTCGACCGCAAAAGCAGATGTTTCGTTGTCTACCAAATTGCGGATGTTAGGTTCAGCGCTACCCACGCCAGTGCGCAAATAAATTGCCGCCAGTCCGGGGGTGGAAGAATTCACAACCTGAACTGGAGCCTGCCTGCCAGTTATAACAATACGGGCTTGGGTGGTGGGGTCGTCTTCAGCGCGAACCTCTGTTCCGGGTGCCGCTGGTGGGCGCAAACCAAAATCAGGCGGCATTGACAGAGGTGCCCGTTTATAAACTTGAAATTCATCCGGAGCGGCTTTTTCTTTTATCAAGTTCCGTCTGGTATCGGCGCAACCGGCGACTATGCCAGCGGCAACAATAAGGCAGATTATGCTTGTAGCTTTTGCGGAGAAGAAATTCATGGTTTTTCCGATTGGTTATGGTCAGTGTCTATGTTGCCATTATTTTTAGGCTGTTCCGGCTCAGTCTTCAAGGCCTCGAAAATTAATGCCGCTGCCCCTAGGGTAATGGCCGTATCTGCCAGATTAAAAGCCGGCCAATGGTTGGAACCAATATAAAAATCAAGGAAATCCACCACTGCGCCCAAGCGGATTCGGTCCACCACGTTGCCCAATGCCCCGCCAATGATAAGCCCGATGGCCAACGCTGACATCAAGCTTTCGCCCTTCATCAGCCAGCTAAGCAATAATGCCACGATACCCAATGCAACTGCGATTAATATCCAGCTCCCCCAGGGAGAGCCAGAATCAAACATCCCAAAACTGATGCCACGATTATACGCTATGACTATATTAAAAAACGATGTTACCCGTATGACGGTAGGTATGGGCATTACCTCGGTCAATATCCACCACTTGGAAAGTTGATCAAAAATAAAAACAACCAGCGCGATGCTAAGGCCAATGACCCTTAACCTAACAATATTGTTTTCAAATGAATTCACTCTCCACCATCCCCT
>JAOUJU010000192.1 GCA_029883045.1 Rhodospirillaceae bacterium | reverse complement strand
TAGCGTGCCCATGTGCATTGCCATTACGGATGAATCGGGTTTTCTGATTGCCTTTAAACGTATGGATGGTGGCAAGCCGCTATCGACCACGTTGGCCCAAGACAAAGCCCACACTGCGGCAATTTCACGCAAAAGCACCCAAGCATATAATGATATCTGTCAGCCGGGTAATTTGTCATTTGGCATACACACCTCGGCGGCGGGGCGTTTTTCCACGGTGGGCGGCGGCATTCCGATTGAATTAAATGGCGCTGTTGTTGGTGCCATTGGTATTTCTGGCGGCATTCCACAGCAAGATATTTCATGCTGCGAAGCAGGGATCAGTAATTTTTTGAAAACGCAATCTTAAGCGCACCCAGCATTTAAACGAGGAAAAATAAATGACCCAATGGCTACGCTTTTCACATAAAAATTCAACTTCTATTGGAACTTTAGACGGTGACGTTATTACGGTTTATTCCGGCGATATGTTTAACGCCCCAACGCCAACGGACGAAAAAGTTAACCTTGGGGATGTTGCGGTTCTAACCCCGTGCGATCCCTCTAAAATTGTTGCACTGTGGAATAATTCGCGCGCGTTGGCAGAAAAACAAGAATTAACAAAACCCGAGCACCCGCTTTTTTTCATCAAAACACCCAACACCCATTTGCCAACCGGGCAAGCCATCAAACAACCAGCAACGTATGACGGGCGGGTAATTTACGAAGCTGAATTGGGCGTGGTTATCGGTAAAGAATGTTCCAACGTAACGGTTGAAGACGCTGGCAATTTTGTTTTTGGTTACACCTGCGTAAACGATGTTACCGCATTGTCGTTACTGCACGCTGACCCCAGCTTTCCGCAATGGGCGCGGGCCAAAAACTTTGACACATTTGGCGTTTACGGGCCGGTTATCGATACGGACGTAGACACCAGCAAACTAACAATTCGCGCTGAACTAAACGGGCGTGAACGGCAAAACTATACCACCGATGATATGTTTTATTCACCGTTGGAAATAGTTAGCCTAATTTCCCAAGACATGACGTTGTTGCCCGGTGACATTATAGCGTGCGGCACCGGCCCCGGTGCACTGCCGATGAAATCCGGTGCCACCATCGACATAATCATTGACCCCATCGGACGGTTGAGCAATCCGTTCGAATAAAAACCCAATTTCATTTGCATATTTTTTCGACCAGGCGTGGCCGTTGACGAACTGTGCTGTATTTCGACAGCTTAAGTTATTGATTTTATTGGGGTGGCAATCCGTGCAGGATGTTTCCTTTAACGGGCGGGGTAAGTGCGGTCATTCGTACCAAATCCCAGCTAAATGGTTGGCTGCGGTTCCACGGCATTAACGACAAAATGCGTGCAAGCGGGCAATAATCAAACAAAATCATCGCCCACGAACCGACAAGCTGCATCCAGTGAATAAAGGCAAGGCCGTCTATCATGCCGATTATCAACAGCCCCAGATAAGCCACCCTGACCTGTGAGGGAAAAGCCGATATTTTTCCGGAAGCGATAAGAACATGGATGGATTGGACGGCGTTCAATATGATCACTGCCAGCAATGCCTCGGGCCAGACAAAAATGCCCAGCGTTAGCAAAACCGTGGTTACAAACCAGTATGTCCAGCTAAGTTTAAAAAAAGTTTCCATCGCTTAACCCCCCAGAGAAAATAAATGGCTTTAAAAAAGAAAATGGTGGGCCCGGCAGGACTCGAACCTGCGACCAGACCGTTATGAGCGGCCGGCTCTAACCAGCTGAGCTACAGGCCCACCGTGGGTGCCGGAACAATACCTGTCCGGCCCCGATATGTTTTAGTCACCTTGCATCAATAGTCAAGGAAACTACGCAGCTTACGCGAACGGCTTGGGTGTTTTAGCTTGCGCAATGCTTTGGCTTCGATTTGGCGAATACGTTCACGCGTTACGCTAAATTGTTGGCCGACCTCTTCTAACGTGTGGTCGGTGTTCATGCCAATACCAAAACGCATTCTAAGCACGCGTTCTTCACGTGGCGTAAGGGAAGCCAGCACCCGCGTCGTGGTTTCGCGCAGGTTGCCATGAATGGCAGCGTCCAGCGGTTGCACCGCGTTTTTATCTTCGATGAAATCGCCAAGGTGGGAATCTTCCTCGTCACCGATTGGGGTTTCCAGCGAAATTGGTTCCTTGGCAATTTTTAAAACTTTACGCACTTTTTCCAACGGCATGGAAAGACGTATGGCCAATTCTTCGGGCATTGGTTCACGCCCAATTTCATGCAACATTTGCCGTGATGTGCGAACCAATTTATTTATGGTTTCAATCATATGCACCGGAATACGAATTGTCCGGGCCTGATCGGCAATGGAACGGGTAATTGCTTGGCGTATCCACCATGTTGCATAGGTTGAGAATTTATAACCACGACGATATTCAAATTTATCAACCGCCTTCATCAAGCCGATGTTGCCTTCTTGAATGAGATCAAGAAATTGCAAACCGCGATTAGTATATTTTTTGGCAATAGAAATAACCAAACGCAAGTTTGCTTCGATCATTTCTTTTTTGGCTTTGGCGGCTTCGCGTTCACCTTTTTGTACGGTCGAAACAATACGTTTGAATTCAGTAACCGGCAATCCGGCATCGTTGGCTATGCGGCCAATTGATTGGCGGGTTTCGGTAATTTCGTCTGAATGTTTTTCAACAAATTTTTCCCAACCCTTGCCCGGCAGTTTTGCAACATTGCCAAGCCAGCGTGGGTCAAGTTCAGAACCGGTGTAGGCTTCTAAAAATGCTTCGCGTTTGACGCGTGCTTTCACCGCCATGCGCAAAAGTTTACCTTCAAGGCCCAATAGCGCACGGTTAAGACCATAAAGCTGGTCCATCAATTGTTCGATCCGGGTATTATTAAGATGGACCGCTTCCATCATTTCAATTAGTTCGCGCCGAAGATTGCCATAACGGGTTTCTTGTGCGGTTGAAATGGTGTCGCCCTTGTGGAATTCCTCAAGGCGTTTTTCCTGAAGTTTGTGCAGCTTTTTATAGGTCTTGGCGATTTTTTCAAAAGTTTCGATAACCACCGGGGTTAGCTGGGCCTCCATTGCGGCCAGCGATAGGTTGTTATCGGCTTCATCGTCTTCGTCATCATCGTTTTTGTTTTCGCCATCAACCTGATCTTCACCGTCTTCATTTTTTTCAGGTTCGGGTTTTTTAACCTCTACCACTGGTTCAGGTTTTTTATAAATTCCGGCTGCTTTATCGCGCTTCGCCTGCAGGCCTTCTTTTTCGGCCTTAACTGCGGCGATGGAATTATCTGGCTGCTGGCCGGGGCCGCCGCCATAGGTGGCATCAAGATCAATAATATCGCGCAATAACAAATCACCCGACACCAAGGCATCATGCCACGTTACAATGGCGCGAATGGTAAGCGGGCTTTCGCAAATGCCGCCGATCATCATTTCCCGTCCGGCCTCGATACGTTTGGCAATGGCAATTTCGCCTTCGCGCGATAGCAATTCAACCGAACCCATTTCGCGCAAATACATACGCACTGGATCGTCGGTGCGCCCGGCATCGGATTCACCCACGTTGCCAGATGCTTTTTCTTCTTCTTCGCCACCAACTTCTTTGGCCGTGTCGTCGGATGCTTCTTCGCCGTCTTCGTTTTCGACGACATTGATGCCCATCTCGGAAAGCTGGCTCATGGTGTCTTCTATTTGTTCAGACGTCACTTGCTCTTGGGGCATGGCGGCGTTTAGTTCGTCATAGGTAACAAACCCACGGTCCTTGCCCAGCTTGATAAGTTTTTTAATGCTTACACCAAGGGTGTCGAGCAACGGATCATCGCCGTCCTCGTTGTTGCCTTTGGCTGATTTGTCGTTTTTGCCCCGTGCCTTAAGGTTGGCTTTGGCTTCGGCGATTGCGCGCGCTTTTGCTTCGGTTTTTTTGTCGATTTTTTTATCAGATTTTTTGTCTGTTTTCTTATCTGTTTTTTGGGCAGCAATTTTGCTTTTTAGCGCAGCCTTGGCTGCGGTTTTGCTTTTGGGTTTTGCCGGCGCAGCCTTTTTCTTAGCCGCAACCTTTTTCTTTGGTTGTGACTTTGCCTTGGCTTTAGTTTTAGCTTTAGCTTTAGCTTTGGCTTTGACTTTGACTTTGGTTTTAGCTTTGGTTTTGGCC
>JAOUJU010000191.1 GCA_029883045.1 Rhodospirillaceae bacterium | reverse complement strand
GCTTCCGGGTATATGGCATTGGCGCAATTACACTTGCGCTCGGGTTTTTGGGGATTTTATTGGTTGTCGTGTTTGCACGCGGTTTCGGGGTTTTGCAACAAAGCCAAATCCAGATACCCATAGAAATATCCGCCGAAGCGGTAAACGATGGTGACTGGCAAGGCATGATCAAGCAAGCGCTACGTGAACAGTTCCCCGATGTAACAAGCAGAAGCGATAAGAAAAAACTTTATTCACTTGTTAGTTCGGGCGCAGGTTTTGAATTGCGAAATCAGGTTATAAACAACCCGCAATTAATTGGTGTGCACCATACTTTTTGGTTAACCGCATCTGATGATGTCGATATGCTGTTAAAAGGCGAAATTGACCGCGCTGTCCATGAAAGTGAGCGGCGAATATCTGATATAGAGCTTAAATGGATAGACCGCCTGGATGCATCATCCGCACTTGGGCTTCATTTTAACAAAAACTTCTTTACTGCGGGGGATTCGCGCGAACCAGAGCTAGCGGGAATTCTGGGCGCGGTTGTCGGTTCGGCTTTAAGCCTGTTGGTGTGTCTGGTGCTGGCGTTTCCACTGGGCGTAATGACCGCAATATACCTTGAGGAGTTTGCCCCAAAAAATCGTTGGACCGGATTTATAGAAGTAAACATCAATAATCTTGCCGCGGTTCCATCTATTGTTTTTGGTTTGTTGGGGTTGGCTGTTTTTTTAAGCGTTTTCGGTTTGCCCCGTTCGGCACCATTGGTTGGCGGTATGGTGCTGGCGTTAATGACGCTACCAACCATTATCATTGCTTCACGTGCGGCGCTAAAGTCGGTTCCGCCATCCATTCGCCAGGCCGCCATGGCATTGGGCGCAAGCCCGGTTCAGGTGGTTTTACACCATGTGTTGCCCTTGGCGATGCCCGGCATGTTGACCGGCACCATTGTCGGTATGGCGCAGGCCTTGGGCGAAACCGCGCCATTATTGATGATAGGTATGGTTGCCTTTGTTGTCGATATACCAAGAGGCATATTGGACCCGGCAACAGCGCTTCCGGTGCAAATATTTTTATGGGCCGATGCACCGGAGCGCGCCTTTGGCGAACGCACTGCTGCTGCAATTTTGGTTCTGTTGGCGTTTTTAATTTTAATGAATTTAACTGCCGTAATTTTGCGTAAGCGTTTCGAGCAGCGCTGGTAAGAAAGTACAATTAAATGAACGAAATAAAAATAACAGCCAAAAACGTCAATGTATTTTATGGCGACAAACAGGCACTAAAGGATATTTCGATTGATATTCCGGCCCGTCAGGTAACCGCCCTGATTGGGCCATCGGGATGCGGCAAGTCAACTTTTTTGCGTAGCATTAACCGCATGAATGACGTTATTGATGGGTGCCGCCTTGAAGGTGAAATAAAACTTGATAGCGAAGACATTTATGCCCGTGGCATAGATGTGGTGCATTTGCGCGCACGTATCGGTATGGTGTTTCAAAAACCAAATCCGTTTCCCAAATCAATTTATGATAATATTGCTTACGGCCCTAAAATTCATGGCCTTACCACCAGCAGCGCAGAAATGGATGATCTGGTAATGGGCGCGTTAGAAAAAGCAGGTCTTATTGATGAGGTTCGTGACAGGCTGGATAGCCCCGGAACCGGATTATCGGGCGGACAACAACAACGTTTGTGTATCGCGCGTGCAATTGCGGTTGAACCCGAAGTAATTTTAATGGATGAACCATGCTCGGCGCTTGACCCCATTGCAACGGCACGAATTGAAGAATTGATTGATGAACTAAAAGAAAACTACACCATAGTTATGGTCACCCATTCAATGCAGCAAGCGGCACGCGTTTCGCAAAAAACCGCATTTTTTCATATGGGTGAATTGGTGGAACAAGGCGCAACCGAAGATATCTTCACCAGACCACAAGATGAACGCACACAAGCCTACATTACCGGACGTATCGGTTAAAAATTTCTTTTAAGGAATAAGTAGATGGAACAATCGCACATAGTAAAATCGTTTGACGACGAATTAAAACTTATCAATACCACCTTGGCCGAAATGGGCGGGATGGCCGAAGCGCAACTAACAAAGGCGGTACGCGCTCTTGTAACCCGTGACGCCGATCTGGCCCGCGAGGTCGTAGCAGAAGATAGCAAAATTGATGCGCTGGAAACTGAACTTGATCGTGATGCCATTCGCATCATTGCGCTTCGTCAACCAATGGCAACCGACCTTCGCATGGTTATAACCGCGCTTAAAACCTCTGCCAATCTTGAACGTATTGGCGATTATGCAAAAAACGTCGCCAAGCGCACGATTACCCTGATTGAAATGCAGCCGGTTGGAAACACCGCACATACCATTGAGCGCATGGCAGAGCTGGCCCAAGGCTTGGTCGGAAGCGTACTGGATGCATATGTTAAGCGCGATCTTGCCGCTGCCGATGATGTGCGTATGCGCGACGAAGAGATTGATCAACTTCATACAAGCCTGTTTCGCGAATTGCTAACCCACATGATGGAAGACCCGCACAGTATTACCGCATGTACACATTTATTATTTATCGCTAAAAATATAGAGCGCATCGGCGACCATGCCACTAATATAGCCGAATACGTGCATTTTATGGTTTCCGGCGAAACCCCCGATGACGAACGGCCAAAAGGTGACGAAACCAGTCAAACAATCATAACTTCCTAAATTGGAAAAAGGTTTTTAACGTATGGCGCAACGCATACTGCTTGTAGAGGACGAACCGGCGCAGGCCGAAATGATAACATACAATCTCGAAAAAGCCGGATTCATTGTCATGCATGCGCCCGATGGTCAGGCAGCAATTGAAATGGCGAGGATGGAAAGCCCAGATCTTGTTTTGCTTGATTGGATGTTACCCGAAGTCGCGGGAATAGATGTGTGCCGCCAGCTTCGCGCTGACCGCGATTTGCAAGAAGTACCAATAATAATGCTTACCGCACGCGGTGACGAAGATGACCGGGTGCGCGGCATTGACACCGGCGCCGATGATTATTTGGTAAAACCATATTCACCGCGCGAATTGATATCGCGCATCAAGGCGTTGTTGCGCCGTGCCAGCCCTGGTGGCGTAGATGATAAACTGGCCTGTCTGGACATAGAAATTGATCTAGCCAGCCACAAGGTAACCAGGGGTGGTGCGTTAATTCATCTGGGTCCGACCGAATTCAAACTTTTGCGAACGTTTATGGAAAGGCCGGGCAGAGTGTTTTCCCGTGAGCATTTGTTAGACCTTGTCTGGGGGCATGGTGTTTATGTCGAAGACCGCACCGTTGATGTGCATATCCGTCGTTTGCGCAAAGCACTTAACGAAGGCGGTAAAAAAGATGTCATTCGCACCGTACGCTCAGCTGGATATGCGATTGATGATGGCAGCGTCTAAACCTTGACTGTTGTAACCGGTGTATTATCCATTTCTTAGATATTTTAAAAATGTGTTATTGTAATTTTTTGCGAATTTCCCAGTGGTTAATATGGTGCCCATCTATATCCCGTAGGGGTCGCTATTAAATATAAACCTCATTGATATCCAATGCTTTTTCTGGTTTTTTGTCCCACCGTATAATTTTGGATTTAAGTGTGGTGGCAGAGGAAAATAAATAACCGCACTTATGGACCTGTTGCCAAGCTTGCAAGCTTGTCGCTAAACACCCCACAGCCGAAGCAACGCTTTCATAAAATCTGATCTGTTTCCATTTTGGGTATCAAAATAGGAATTATGGCTATGTTTTGCCCCTTATTCTTGCCGGATTTAGTCGAGTTTTAGGGCAAAAAACAAGCATTTCATTACTTTTTTACGAAGATTGCGTGGGTGATCATTTTCTGGCACGCCATTTGCTAATTTCCATTGGCATTAAACATTTGCGCGAATGGAAAAGTATATTTTGATCAAAAAAGCATCGACTCGCTTCATGTTGTATCTTCCGCTGTTAATTGCCGCCGTTGGCTTTGTTACGGCGGCATTGGCGCTGTTTGCCCTTTTTCAGGTGGGTATGCAAGAAGAGCGCAATCGTTTGCAGCATATTGTAAAAACGCAGGCAAGCCTTATTGAAGCAGTTGCCATTTATGATAAATCCCAAGCCACCGTTGATAAACAAAATGAAGCTTTTGATGCAACGCTATCG
>JAOUJU010000008.1 GCA_029883045.1 Rhodospirillaceae bacterium | reverse complement strand
CTTCCCGCTTTATATCGAGGTTGATGAAATTTATAATTTAGCCTGCCCGGCAAGCCCCATTCATTATCAGTTCAACCCAGTGCAAACCACCAAGACATCGGTCCATGGGGCAATAAACATGTTGGGTCTGGCCAAACGTGTTGGGGCTAAAATATTTCAGGCATCAACTTCTGAGGTTTATGGCGACCCGACCGTCCACCCCCAACCGGAAGAATATCTAGGAAACGTCAACCCCATTGGCCCGCGCGCCTGTTATGATGAGGGCAAACGTTGTGCCGAAACACTTTTTTCCGATTATCACCGGGAGCTTGGCCTTGAAATACGCATTGCGCGAATATTTAACACCTATGGGGCAAACATGCTTACTAATGATGGCAGGGTTGTTTCTAACTTTATTGTTCAGGCAATAAAAGGTGAAGACATAACTATTTATGGCGATGGAAAACAAACTAGGTCATTTTGTTATGTTGATGACCTAATAGATGGGTTCATTCGCCTGATGGATGCCCCGGATGGAACGTGCCAACCGGTAAACTTGGGCAACCCTGAAGAATTCACAATTTTAGATTTTGCCCAAAAAGTAATTGAAAAAACCAAATCAAAATCAAAGTTGATTTTCAAAGACTTACCGGTTGATGATCCAATGCAGCGTTGCCCCGATATTGCCCGTGCAAAAAAATTGCTGGGGTGGGAACCAAAAATTTCCCTTGATCAGGGTCTTGATAAAACAATTGAATATTTTTCTTCTGTAGTAAAATAGTGGGTAGCTAAAGCAATTGAGCAAAAACATTAAAGATACCGATACAAGTAATATTTCATCGCTGGTTGAACAGCTTAAAAATGCGCGCGTGCTGACCATTGGCGATATAATGCTTGATCGTTATATCAAGGGTACGGTTGATCGCATTTCCCCCGAAGCCCCTATCCCGATTTTGCACATTACAAACGAAAAAATTATGCTTGGCGGCAGTGGAAACGTGGCCGCCAACATTTCCGCTTTGGGTGCAAGCGGGGCAATAGTTTCGGTGTTAGGTGATGACGGCGCCGGGGTTGAGGTCGCCCGCCTTGTGCGCAATTTAGCCACGATAGATTTTTTAAGTGCAACAATTCCCGGACGACCAACAACAATTAAATCGCGCTTTGTTGCGGGCACCCAGCAAATGATGCGTGCCGACATTGAGGATACAAGCCCGCTTGATAAAAGCAGTGAAAACGAAATAATCAGTCACGTTAAAAACAATATAAAAAAATTTGGTGCAATTGTGCTTTCCGATTATGGCAAGGGGGTATTATCTGAAAGCGTATTGGGACACGTCATTAAAATGGCGGCAAAGGCGGGTGTCCCGGTAATTGCTGATCCAAAGGGGCGGGATTTTTCTCGCTATCGTGGCGTTGATATAATTACCCCTAACAAAAAAGAACTAGCCGAAGCCACAGGAATGGCGGTTGATAGCGACGATGAAATTATTAAAGCTGCGCGCAGCATAATAAAATCGGCTGGGGTCGGTTCGGTTTTAGCGACGCGTAGCGAAAAAGGAATGACATTAGTTCCCGCCAAAGGAACGCCTGTTCATTTAAAGGCCGAAAGTTTGGACGTTTATGATGTATCGGGTGCCGGTGATACGGTTGTCGCCGTTTTGGCCTTAGGCCTAGCAACGGGCAACACCCCAGAACAAGCGGCAAAGCTGGCTAATATTGCTGCCGGTATTGTGGTTGGAAAATCGGGAACCGCGACGGCTAGCTCCAGCGAAATGAGCCATACCATCCATCAGCGCGAATTAGGTGCCGCCGAAGCAAAGGTCATGGGCATGCAAGAAATGCAATTGCGCATTAGCGCATGGCGCGATGCGGGGCTGACGGTTGGTTTTACCAATGGTTGTTTTGATTTGCTTCACCCCGGACATATTTCATTACTAAGCGAAGCCCGCGCCCAGTGCGACCGTTTGGTGGTCGGACTTAATTCCGATAGTTCGGTTAAAAAATTAAAAGGTAAAAACCGCCCCATACAGGGCGAAACATCGCGCGCCCAAGTATTGGGTGCAATGTCAGCGGTTGATGGAATTGTAATTTTTTCAGAAGAAACCCCGATTAAACTTATCAAGGCATTTCAACCTAATATTTTAGTAAAAGGTGCCGATTACACCAAGGATACGGTGGTGGGTGGCGACATAGTTGAAAGTTATGGCGGAAAAATTTATTTAGCAAAAATAAAACAGGGCCATTCAACCACGGGTACGGTCAATAAATTGAACGGGAAATAAACTTTATTTGCCCAAAACTTTATTCGCCCCGAACCTTATTTTTCCCAAGCCTTATTTTCCCCAAGTCTTATTTTCCAAAGATGCTTTCAAATAAAACTTCAAAAATATTAGGCCCGGTTGGCCCAGCGGTGGAACCGCTGGCGATTTGTTTGTCCGTTGGTATTTCAGCCCAGGCATAAATTGGCTTGCTTGCAATGGCCATGTAATCTTTCCACATTTGTGCAGGTATCGACCCACCAGTAACATTTTTCATCGAGGTGGCATCATCATTACCAACCCACACCCCGGTGATCAAATCTGGGGTAAAGCCAACAAACCATGCATCACGATAATCTTGGCTGGTTCCGGTTTTGCCTGCGGCCAAATGGCCAATGCGTGCTTTTTTTCCAGTTCCTGTATCGGAACTTATTACGCCTTCTAACATTTTGCGCATTTGTTTAACTTGCTCGGGGTTTACAATTCGTCCCGCCCCGGAACCGCTACGCGCATATATAACATTTCCGGACCCGTCTTTAATTTCGGATATAGCATAAGGCCAAATGCCAAAACCACCGTTGGCGATAACCCCGTAGGCAGAAGTTAATTCCAACAGGTTTGTGCCGCTAACGCCCAGCGCTAACGCCGGCGTGGAAACAAGGTCGCCAGTTAAGCCCAAACGGCGGGCAGTATTTTTTACCTTTTCCCGCCCTGCGCGCTCTGAAATTTGTACCGCAACCGTATTGATGGAACGGCTAAGCGCATCGCTCATGCTTATTGGGCCTAAATGTTCACGTTTGAAATTTTTGGGCGACCAACCGTCAACGGTTAATGGTTCATCGATAAAAGTGCTTTCGGGTTTAAGCCCCGCCTCTAATCCGGCCAAGAACACCACTGGCTTAAAAGCCGAGCCGGGCTGGCGGCTTGCCTGAACCGCGTGGTTAAATTTGTTTTGCCTCCAGCTTTTGCCGCCCACCATCGCCAGCACTGCACCATCGGGAGCAAGAGATAACAATGCCGTCTCATCGGCGTTTGCTTTCATCGCGGGGCCACCTTCACGCATCCAGTTGGCAACGATTTTTTCGGCTTTTTTCTGTAAACCAGAATTAAGAGTTGTTATTACCGTGATGTCTTGATCAAGGGTCACATAATCAGGTGCCAATGATAAAATCCAATCGGTAAAATGACGCGCCATTTTACTGCGCCGTTGTTTGGCCGACTTCACCCCAAGTTTTTCTTTTTTGGCACGTATGCTATGGGCTTCGTCAATGTATCCGGCTGCTACCATGTTGGCCAAAACCTGATGGGCGCGCGTCAACGCAACCTTGGGGTTGGTGGCCGGATTATATTTATTAGGGCCTTTTAACATTCCGGCTAACATTGCCGATTGCAGCGTATTTAGATTTGTTGCCGGAACCCCAAAATAATGTTTGGCCGCCCCGTTTACCCCATAGACCCCTGCGCCAAAATAAACCCGGTTAAGATAAATTGTAAAAATTTGATCTTTGGAAAATTTTGCTTCTAACCATAATGCCAAAATTGTTTCTTGGGCTTTGCGTTTAAAGGTGCGTTGGGGTGTTAAAAATAAATTCTTTGCCGCCTGCTGGGTAATGGTTGAACCCCCTTGGCGAATGGAGCCAGCCCAAACATTAACAAAAACCGCGCGCGCCACCGAAATTACATCAATGCCGAAATGGTCGTAAAACCGCCTATCCTCGGTTGCTAAAATGGCGTGCGGTAATTGCGGTGGCAGGTCTAAAATATCAACTGGTGGGGCATATATATCGCCAGAATAAGCGAGCTCAACCCCGTCGGCGGCTAACACCCGAACAATTGGTTTTTTAGTGGCGGCAATGGCTTGGTCCACATCGGGCAAGCCCCAAGCAATAACCCCCAACAATGACGAAAAAAGTATAACCCCCCAAACGAACGCAACAGCGCCCCAGTACAATAGTTTTTTAACTGGGCGCTTGGTTGTGTCGTTAGATTTTTTTTCGGTTTTGCTTGTTGATTTGTTTGTTGTTTTCTTGGCCATATTAATTAAGTGACACCAAAATACGGCGCCTAAACATCCAAATTAGAAACCATAAGCGCATTTTTCTGAATAAAATCGCGCCGCGGTTCAACCAGATCACCCATCAAGGTGGTAAACACATCGCCCGCTTCTTCGGCGTGGCCAACCTTTACCTGCAACAGGGTTCTAGCGTTGGGATCAAGCGTGGTTTCCCACAATTGTTCAGGGTTCATTTCACCCAAACCTTTATAGCGCTGCATCGATAGACCTTTTTTACCAAGTTCAATAACGCTATCAAGCAAGGACACCGGGCCTGTTATGTTGGTGGTCTTGTCCTTGATGGTAAAGGTTCCATGGCGGGCATAAAGTTTTTGCAAGGCGCCAGCCATGCCATCCAACCTGCGGGCCTCGGCTGAATTAATAAGCGCGCTGTCAATTTCATAAGTATTGGTAACACCGCGAAGCGTGCGTTCAATACGCAAACCACCATCGTCCAATACTTTGCAATGCCAGCCGCGTTCAAGCTGTTCTTCTAGTGCGTCCAAACGGCCTGCCAAATAATTTCCAATTTCACCCGCATGGGCATCATCGGTTAGTACTTGCGTATTTAGCGCTCCCAAAATTGCTGCTTGCTCAACCATAAACATCGGTACATGGCGGGCCACACCGGCGAGGTTTTTTTTCACATCACGCGCCTGGGAAATAAGTTCCATCAGTTCAGCCCCGGCAATTTGCGAACCCGTGGCAGTAGTAAATACCGCACCTTCATCCACTGCGGCTGAAGCCAAGTAGGTTTCCATAGACAGATCATCTTTTAAGTAAACTTCTGACTGGCCCCGCTTAACCCGGTAAAGCGGCGGTTGGGCAATATAAACATAGCCCCGTTCAATTAGTTCGGGCATTTGCCGGTAAAGCAATGTCAGCAATAGTGTACGGATGTGGCTGCCATCTACGTCAGCATCAGTCATGATAATTATTTTGTGATAGCGGCATTTATCGGCATTAAAATCATCTGGCCCGATTGAGGTCCCCAGGGCAGTAATAAGCGTTCCAATTTCTTGACTGGAAAGCATTTTATCAAATCTGGCGCGCTCTACGTTGAGGATTTTACCCTTTAGTGGCAAAATCGCTTGGTTAGAACGGTCACGCCCCTGTTTGGCTGAACCACCAGCAGAATCCCCTTCCACTATAAATATTTCTGATTTGGCCGGGTCACGTTCCTGACAATCGGCAAGTTTGCCCGGCAGCGATGAAATGTCCATCACCCCTTTGCGCCGGGTAAGTTCGCGGGCCTTGCGCGCGGCCTCGCGCGCGGCGGCGGCTTCAAAAATTTTACCAACTATGGCTTTGGCCTCTGATGGGTGTTCTTCGAACCATCGGTCAAGCTCCTCACCGATTATACTTTCGACCACCGGGCGAACCTCGGATGATACTAGTTTGTCTTTGGTTTGCGATGAAAACTTAGGATCAGGAACCTTAACCGACAGCACGCAGGTTAAACCTTCACGCGCATCGTCGCCGGTTATACCAACTTTTTCTTTTTTACCAGCACCGGTTTTAGTGAAATACGAATTAATGGTACGGGTCAACGCGCCACGAAAACCAGCCAAGTGGGTGCCGCCATCGCGCTGGGGAATGTTGTTAGTGAAACACAACATTGTTTCATGATAGCTGTCATTCCATTCCATTGACATTTCAACCGTAATACCATTTTTTTCGCCACCAACCGTAATGGCCGGTTTGTGTAATGCGGTTTTAGAACGATCAAGATATTCGACAAACGCCTGCAAGCCACCTTCGTAATGTAGATCAACCGCTTTTTCATCCACATGGCGATTATCGGTAAGCAACAAGTGCACGCCAGAATTAAGAAACGCTAATTCGCGCAAGCGATGTTCCAGCGTAGCAAAATCAAATTCAACCATGGTAAAGGTTGTAACCGCGGGGTGAAAGGTTACCTCGGTGCCGGAATATGGTTCACCATTTTCTTTTAATGGGGCATCACCAACTACGGTCAGGCTTTGTACCGTATCACCGTTTTCAAAGCGACAGGTATGTTCTGAACCGTTTCTAAACACACGCAGCACAAGCCAATCAGAAAGTGCATTAACAACCGAAACCCCAACCCCATGCAGGCCACCGGAAACTTTATATGAATTTTGGTCAAACTTACCGCCAGCATGAAGCTGGGTCATGATGACTTCGGCCGCTGAGATACCCTCTTCTTTGTGAATTTCAACTGGGATACCACGGCCGTTATCTGAAACCGTAACCGAACCATCGGCGTTAAGCGTAACTTTTACCAAATCACAATGTCCGGCCAATGATTCATCAATTGCATTATCAACCGCTTCGTAAACCATATGATGCAAACCTGTGCCATCATCGGTATCGCCAATATACATGCCCGGGCGCTTGCGCACTGCTTCGAGGCCTTTTAGAACCTTGATCGAATCGGCACCGTATTCGGCGCTGTCGCTAGCGGCTTGCCCGCCTGGTGTTGGTTTTGTTGGTTTGCTATCCTTGCTCATCTTCCGGTCTTCCAGTTGTGTTCAAGTGGTTAAATAAATTATTCGCTAATAGTAATGTTGCCGCCATCAACTGCGGCGAAACGTGCCCGGCCCTTAAGCCCAACAAATAAATTGGCATCGGTTCCGGTGAACCAGCTTTGCGCGCCAATATCAAAAACTTCGTCAAACAATGCGCCTAAATGGTGTTCATCCAAATGCGCGCATACTTCATCCAATAACAATACCGGGATGCGCCCTTCGTCCAGCGCACTTAGGCGGGCAGCCCCAAGCACCAATCCAGTTAAAAGCATTTTTTGCTCACCAGTAGAGCACATAGCAGCAGGTGCTGATTTAGATAAATGGGTAACAACAAGGTCAC
This sequence comes from Rhodospirillaceae bacterium, assembly GCA_029883045.1. Taxonomy (GTDB): domain Bacteria; phylum Pseudomonadota; class Alphaproteobacteria; order Rhodospirillales; family Magnetovibrionaceae; genus DAOVVL01. The sequence continues at coordinate 9,005 of JAOUJU010000008.1, read as the reverse complement.
TTTGGTGTGACAGCCTGCCTTCGGCTGCACTTCCGGTTGCACCTTTTTGTCCGTCAGAAATTCTGGATGTTTTAAGCACATCTTTGATACGCTCTTCAACTTGCAATGCCGGGTTATTTTCCAACAAATTTTCGACCATACCATCGATAACCAAATGCGCTGCAGGGAACGCGCCATCATGGTTTTCACAAAAATCACCCAAACGTTTAGCCACGTCCATGCGCGCAGCCGCCACCGCTACACCCTTGGCTGCCATGGTTTCTTCTAGTGCGCTTAACCAGGCGTCATCCATTTTGCCATCTTTTAACAAACGCGCGCGTTCACGCATGGCATGCATATAAGCAGACGTGCGCCCGGCATGGGCCGGATCCATTGAAAAAACCAAGCGATCAAGAAAACGCCTACGCCCATCAGACCCACCTTGAAACAAACGATCCATTTGTGGGGTAAGCCAATGACAGGAAAAATGTTCAGCCAACTGTGATTGGGTGCGAACCGCTTGGCCATCGACATGAACGGCGCGCTTTGCCCGCACAGCACTGGTGGGGATTTTTTCCAATCCGGTACCGATGGTTTCAACAGAGCTACCCTGAAGGTTGGCCGCAACCCCCCAACGCACGAATGCTTCGCCCGCAAGCGGTTTGCCATTGATGCTGGCGACGTCGGAAAGTTTAGCCCCGCGCAGACCGCTGCCCGGAACTAAAAAAGAAATGGCTTCAAGAAAGTTTGTTTTACCCGCACCGTTATCGCCTGTTAACACCACGCTCATGCCATCTGTATCAAACCGAGCGTTGGTGTAATTACGAAAATTGGTAAGGGTCAGCCGTGTTGCCGCTAACCGCCCCTGACGGGCAGTTGCTGCAATACTAGAAACGGATGCAAGACCCTGTGTCACGTTAGATTAAAACCACCATTAATTATGCACTTATCAATCATGCCAAAATATTAAACGCGCCCGTTAAACACGCCCATTAAACACGCATTGGCATAAGAACATAAAGCGCGCTGTTATCGCCTTCTTCGCGGATGATTGTCGGTGAAGCCGCATCCGACATAGTCAGCGTCATATTTTCGCCTTCGATTTGGCGGGTGATTTCCAGCAAATAAGCTGAATTAAAACCGATTTCTAATTTGTCACCTGTATATCCGGTTTCCAATTCGTCCGTTGCCGAACCGCTTTCTGGGCTAGAAGCAGACAACACCAACGATTTTCCATCTAGCGTCATTTTCACGGCGCGGGATTTTTCGGTTGAAATTGCCGAAACGCGATCAACCGAATCAGAAAACTGCTTACGGTTAACAACCAATTCTTTGTCGTTACCAGATGGGATTACGCGTTCATAATCGGGGAAGGTGCCATCAATTAATTTTGATGTCAGCACAACGCCATCAAATGAAAACTGAATTTTTGACCCCGAAAGAGAAATCATAATTTCGCCTTCGGTTTCCTCAATCAGTTTGTGTAGCTCGCCAACGGTTTTACGTGGAACAATAACACCGGGCATGCCCTTTGCCCCTTTGGGTAAAACAATATCGCTTGAGGCCAAACGGTGGCCATCGGTTGCAACTGCGCGCAATACCGGGCCATCGCCAACCGCTTCGTGCAGATAAATACCATTTAGATAATAACGTGTTTCCTCGGTAGAAATTGCAAAGCGAGTACGCTCAATCAATTCTTTTAGTTGCACCGCAGAAACTGAAAAGCTTGATGGCATATCGCCACCCGACATTACCGGAAATTCGCTGGATGAAATCGATGACAGGGTAAAGCGCGAACGGCCCGAACGTAACGTTAGCTTGCCATCACTGTTTGCTGCATCAATTTCAACTTCTGAACCATCGGGAAGTTTGCGCACAATTTCATAAAGCGTATGTGCCGGCGCGGTGGTTTCGCCTGGTTGGGAAACAGCCGCATCGGTATCGTCAATTATGTCTAAATCCATATCAGTGGCATTGAGGCTAAGTTTGCCATCTTTTGCCGAAATCTTAACATTGGAAAGAATGGGAATGGTGTTGCGTCGTTCTACAACGTTTTGCACATGGCCCAAAGATTTTAGTAATGCCGCCCGTTCGATGGTTAATTTCATTTTCTGTCCACTTGAATGTCGAATTGTTTTTTTAGTTTCATTTTGCGTCAGCTTGCTTGTCTGGGCTGTTGGCGCCCCGTTTTAGTCAGGCTTACACTTAGGTCTTAAATTAGGTATAAAATTCGTTCTTGAATTCAGCCCCGTTAGCTTGCTTTTTGGGTCTTTTTTCCTGCTTTTGACAGGCCCCTTAAAAGGTAATGTCATTATAGCAAAGGAAGTGCCAATCAGAAGCCTTTTCTGAAGCATAATTTAGCTAAAAAGTGATTGTTTTTTAAGGGCTTTTTTGCCCCCCCTAGGGCAAGTCCTGGGCCACGAAAAAACCCCCCAAGACAGATCTTGGGGGGTTTTGAAAATAAGCCTTAAATAGCCCTATCAATGGGGGCAAGCTATCCCTCTAACATGCGCCGAAGAAGTTCCACATCCTCGGCAAAACCAGCATCACGTTCGGTCAATTCCTCAACCTTTTTGACCGCATGCATGACCGTGGTGTGGTCACGCCCGCCGAATTTGCGCCCAATTTCGGGCAATGAGCGGCTGGTTAGCTGTTTAGCCAGATACATGGCCACTTGGCGTGGCCTGGCAACCGAGCGCGCCCTACGGGCCGAATGCATGTCAGATGTGCGAATATTGAAGTGCGAAGCCACTTTTTTCTGAATTTCTTCAATTGTAACCCGGCGGTCATTGGCCCGGATTAGGTCATGAAGCACGTCTTGAGCACTTTCAAGCGAGACCTCGCGGCCAACCAAATGGGCATGGGCGGCCACCCGGTTTAGAGCACCTTCTAGTTCGCGTACGTTGGCGGTTATTTTATGGGCTAAAAATTCCTGAACCTTAGGCGGAATTTCAATGCCAAGCTTTTCTGCCTTGGTCTGCAAAATACCGACGCGCAATTCATAGGTGGTAGCATGAATGTCGGCCACTAAACCGCAATTAAGGCGCGATTTAAGACGGTCTTCCATGCCCTCAAGGTCAGATGGTGATTTATCAGCCGAAATAACGATTTGTCGCCCCTGATCAACCAGCGCATTAAAGGTATGGAAAAATTCTTCTTGGGTTGATTCCTTGCCGCCAATGAATTGAACATCATCAATCATTAAAACGTCTACGTTGCGGAAATGGTCTTTGAAATCGACCGTGTTTTGTTCACGCAGTGCACGAATAAAGCGATACATGAATTTTTCCGCCGACATGTAAATAACGGTGCGGTTGGGATCGCGCTTTCTAATATCCCACGCAATGGCGTGCATCAGGTGGGTTTTGCCAAGACCAACGCCGCCATACAAGAAAAGCGGATTAAACTGTGCGGTTTCGCTTTCGGCTACCCGCTTAGCGGCGGCATGGGCAAATTCGTTAGGTTTGCCCACAACAAAATTATCAAAGCTATAGCGCGGGTCTAACGGTGCACTAATATCAAGGGCAGCTTGCGCCAAACCTGCAATTCCAGAAATTATTGAATTATTTGGTTGGTTATAATTCTGCTGGTTATTTTGTTGTGATTGCTGCGCTGCGCCAGCACCATTGTGTGGTGGCGGATTTTCAGAAAAATTACCCTGAGAAGAATCCACAGGAACATTCTGTGCAAGCCTGCCATTTGCGTTTTTTCCATTGGCGTCAGATGTGCCGTGATCTGACTGAACAAAAATATCAACCTTGCGTTCCCACAATGTTTCAAGCCTATCGGCGTAATGGGCAATTACCCAATCGCGCATAAAGCGGGTGGGAACGGAAATTCTTATGCTATCAACAGCCACATCGCGAACGGTCATGGGTTTAAGCCAGCTATCAAACGCTGCTTCGCCAATTTCCGTGCGCATGGATGAAAGCACAAAATCCCACTTTTCGCTGATTGCCGGGTCTAGGGTCATACTCATGAGCACACCCCGAGCGCGTTTACGGCGTGGTTTGGCCCAGTTGCAGATAAAAACCGCAAAGAACCGTTTGTTTTATGAAATCTGCGGGTGGCCATTGTGGCCCCGGAAAGGCGTATTTTTTGATTATTAGCGATAACAAAATTCATTATTTGGCGCCCTGTTGTAAATTTCTATTTATTTTGCCGAACCAAAATTGACAAAAGACCGTGGTCTTGCGTCACTAGTTTTCTGATCCGGAACTACCCCCCGAAAGGCACAAGAAAAATTTTATTTATTTGAAAAACGGTACGTAGATTTTTTTAAGAAGCAAATTAGATATTAACACGCATGTAAGTTTTTTATTTTTGTATTCAAAATATTTAAGGACAATTTTTTCTGAACAGTTTTTTGAACAATTATTTAGAACAATTTGCTGCCCGATTTCTAAGCCTAAAATTTTGTGAAATATGAAAGCTCGCTTCCAGAAAAAACATGACCCCTTTTCGTCGTCTTAAGTAATAAATTCTAAAGGTGTAATAGACCACTTTCAACAAGTCGGAAAGAGGAACATTTAAAAAAATGTGCTTGACTCTATGTGGCGTTTTCATTTCATCCACATCATCCACAGATAGTTTTTTTTCGGTGGAAAACCGCTAGTTATTTGGCCGCAGTTATATCATTGCGCTAATTGGTGCCCTCAACACTATGAAATAATTTCCGTTTTTTTTGCGTGCAGATTGAGGTGTAGTGACAACACATAACGCCACGCCACGCAGCCTATGTCGTTGCGTTAAATTTACTACTAAATGATGTGTCATTAGATAAATAGAATAAATAAAAAAGGCGAAGCCCAAAGGATCCGCCTTTTTAAAATTAATAATTATGCCAAAAATTTTAGGCTTAAATGCACCAAGTAAAATACTGGGTCTTTAAAAACCTCAGGCCATTGCCTTTACGCTTGCAGCAAGGCGGGACATTTTACGCGAAGCAGTATTTTTTTGAATGGCACCTTTTGAAACACCGCGCATAATTTCTGGCTGAGCTGCCTTAAGCGCTTCAGCGGCGGCAGCCTTGTCACCACTAACAACTGCGCTTTCTACTTTTTTAATAAAAGTGCGCGCCCGTGAACGGCGGTCATTGCGAACAACGGTTACGGACTCGGTGTGGCGTATACGCTTTTTGGCGGACTTGTGATTTGCCATATTTTATAAACCTCTTAGGTCAGGCCAAGGGCCCTTTTACAGGCCGGCCCATTGAATACATGATTAACAGAAGCCCGGGTTATATTGACCGGGGGCCTTGTAGTCAAGTCCCCTATATTTAGGGCGAAAAATGGTGCTCAGCCACCTTTTTGCGGATGTAGGGAAAATATCACCACCAATGCACCATTTGACAAGGACCCGTCTTCGGGTAGGCCTGTGGTGATTTTCAATATTTCACCCTCGCGCAGATAAGTGCCGGAGCTAATTTTTTTCCAGCCTAACTGGGGTAAGGCATTTTCATAAAAATCGCTTAAAGTTTGCGGTTTGACGTTTCCCGTGGCCGAAACCTCGGCTATGCGTCCCTGCGGGCTTTCAAATTGAACTCCATCCCCGCTTTCGCTGAGGCCCTCCATAAGGGGAAGATCATCAATCACGCTTAGAAATACGGCCTCACCCGCCAAGGTTGCCCTGGGCTGGATAGACATGGCCAAGAACGCCACAAAAACGGCCAAGGCCGCAAAAATGAAGCGGGCGGAAAAATGCTTTAATCGAGGTTGGTTAAAATTGTTCATAGCAATAGCCTTACCCTAGCGTTGGCGTCTTGGGCAATAAAAAGTAGCGCGCCCACCCTGAACAATACGTTTTATGCCCCCTGTGCGCCTCACATTACAATCACAGCCCGGGCATGGCTGGCCTTCACGGCCATATACCGTATGTGAATTTTGAAAATATCCAAGCCCCCCATCGGTGGTTCGGTGGTCCTTCAGGGTTGATCCCCCTGCCTTAATGGCCTTTTTCAATATTTTTTTTATTTCACTTACCAGCACACTAAGCCGTGCGAGGCTTATGGATCCAGCCCGGGCTTTGGGTGAAATGCCGGCGCGAAACAGGGCTTCTGAGGCATAAATATTTCCCACCCCGGCCACAACTTTTTGGTCCATCAGGGCTAGCTTTATTTCTGTGGCCTTGCCCTTTAGGCGATCTGCCAAAACTTTGCCGTTAAAACCCCGGCCCAAAGGTTCAGGCCCGGTATTTTTAAACAACGGGTGTGTGGGCATTTCATCGCTTTGCGCAAGGTCCATCAGGCCAAAACGTCTGGGGTCGGTAAAAACAATCGTGGCCCCATTAGAAAGGTCTATTTGTACATGATCGTGCTTTTCAGGCTTGGGAACTTTATCGCCTTTTTTATAAATTCTAACTTGTCCGCTCATGCCTAAGTGCCAGATAAGAACGGTTTCATTTTCAAGGCTAACCAAAAGATATTTAGCCCGCCTATCAACGGCTAGAATTTTTAAACCTTCTAAGCGTTTTTTCATGTCCTTGGGGAATGGTTTTCTTAGGTTTTTGCGCCTAAGCGTAAGGCAGGCAACTGTGGCACCGGTCATTACCGGCTCAAGCCCACGTCTTATGGTTTCTACTTCAGGTAATTCTGGCATATTTACAAAGTAGCCACTTCTTATTCATTACGCTATTGTTTGGTGCATGAGCGAACCAGAAAAATTACAAGACGGCGAAAACGCCCCCACCACCCACTTCGGCTACCGCACGGTCGGCGAGGATGAAAAAGCCAGCCTTGTGCGCAGCGTGTTTTCATCTGTTGCACAAAAATACGATATCATGAACGATTTAATGTCCATGGGCGTGCATCGTTTATGGAAAGCCGACCTGATAAAAAAACTAAACCCGGTGCCTGAAATGAAGCTTTTGGATGTGGGTGGCGGTACCGGTGATATTGCCTTTCGTTTTCTTGAAAACGGTGGCGGCGAGGTTTTGGTCTATGATATTAACCCAGAAATGTTGGCCGTCGGGCGTGATCGCGCCATCGATAAGGGGCATCTTAAAAATATTGAATTCATGGAAGGTGACGCAGAAAAATTACCTTTTGATGATCAAACCTTTGATGCCTATACCATTGCTTTTTGTATTAGAAATGTAACCCATATTGAACGTGCCCTTAGCGAGGCTAGGCGCGTATTAAAACCGGGCGGGCATTTTCTTTGTTTGGAGTTCAGCCGCGTTGAATTGCCTGTGTTAGATAAAATATATGATACTTATTCATTTTCGGTTCTTCCGCGAATTGGTCAATTGGTAGCGAATGATAGGGAAAGCTATGAATATCTAGCTCAATCAATTCGTAAATTCCCACCACAAAAACAATTTGCTTCCATGATTGAACAAGCCGGGTTTGATGTGGTTTCTTTTGAAAACCTATCGGGCGGTATTGCGGCAATTCATTCAGGTTGGCGCACCTAAATTAAACCCCGGAGCATATTTTAAAGTGGACAGTATTCGTCATATCGCACGCGTTTTTTCAATTGCCAGGGCTTTAGCGCGCCATGATGCATTGTTTATTTTAAAAACCGCAGGGATTGAGCCCATGGCTGTATGGGTGGCCGGGCTATTGGGGCATAAAAAATCAACCCTTAGGCCGGGGCAACGCCTAAGCGGGGCCTTACAAGAAATGGGTCCTAGCTTCATCAAATTAGGCCAAATGCTAGCCACCCGACCTGATTTATTGGGCGAAGAAATTGCTGCCGATCTTTCCCATCTACAAGATAAGCTGCCGCCTTTTGCCGCCAACTTAGCCCACAGCGCAATTGAAACCGAATTTGGCAAACCATTAAACGAAATTTTTTCAAAATTTGATGATACCCCGGTGGCGGCAGCATCTATTGCCCAGGTCCATTTTGCGGTGACACCCACAGGCCAAGAGGTCGCGGTCAAGGTGCTGCGCCCGGGCATTGAACAATCATTTCAAAATGATCTCGATCTTTTTTTCTGGGCGGCAAAATTAATTGAAAAAACCAGACCCGAACTTAGGCGCCTAAAACCAATTGAAGTGGTCAAAACATTGGCCCGTTCGGTTGAAATGGAAATGGATTTGCGCTTTGAAGCCGCTGCCGCAAGCGAGCTACAAGATAATTTTGCGGACGACAAAAGTTTTATTGTGCCCGACGTTGATTGGAGCACAACTGCAAAACGTGTGCTGACCACCAGCCGAGTCCACGGGGTTTCCATCGTTGATATTGCGGCCATAAAAAAGGCGGGGCTTGACCCGTTGGATATTTTAGAAAAAAGCGCAAGTTCGTTTTTCATGCAGGTATTTCGTGACGGGTTTTTTCATGCCGACATGCACCCGGGAAATGTTTTTGTAACCCCCCAAGGTGCGCTTGCGGTGGTAGATTTTGGTATCATGGGCAGGCTTGATAAATCGACCCGCAGGCATTTAGCCGAATTGTTAATGGCCTTTCTTATGCGTGATTACAGGCGCGCCGCCGAAGTCCATTTTGAGGCGGGCTGGATACCATTGGGTCAATCGGTTGATGAATTTACCCAAGCGTGCCGCTCCATCGCCGAGCCGGTGTTAGATAAACCACAAAATGAAATTTCCATTGCGACGCTTCTGGGTCAGCTATTTCAAATAACCGAAACCTTCGAGATGGAAACCCAGCCCCAACTTTTGTTGTTGCAAAAAACCATGCTAGTAGCCGAGGGAACAGGGCGAAAATTAGCGCCCGAGGCTAATATGTGGTTTATCGCTAGACCACTTATTGAAGGGTGGATGCGTGAAAACCTTGGGCCTGAGGCGCGCATAAAAGAAGCGGCGAACGAAGGGGCGGCCATGCTTAAACGTTTGCCCCGCTTGGTACGCGGTATGGAAAAAGCCCTAGCCGATTTTGAAAAAGGCGGGTTAAAATTGCACCCCGATACCGTAAAAGCCATGCGCGGTGGGCGCGGTGGCGTACCTAAAAAAAATGGCATTGCCCTTGGCCTTTTGGCGCTGGTTTTAGGTATTGGAATAATTGCCCTGGCGTTATAACCGGTCGTTATATCCAGTCTTTTCTGGCCAAAAATCTGAAAATTCA
>JAOUJU010000190.1 GCA_029883045.1 Rhodospirillaceae bacterium | reverse complement strand
TTATGGCCGGCATCGGTTCTGGTTGTTACTCTGATATCGGTTGTAAAGTCATGATGGTGAATACCTGACGTTTGGCGTTTCTGCGATTTTGAATTGGCTTTCTCGGCATCGGTAAAGCCCGCCCACAAATCATCACCGCCTGATATTGGTGCAGGGATTGTGCTTTTTACTGCTTTTGGTGCAGCAGCGCTAACCAATGATGGTGCGGCGACCTGCCCTGTTTCGCTGTAGTCGTCAATGCTAGCTTGATCATCCGAGGCAACGACATATCTGCTGGCCTCTTGTTTGGCAACCACCGCTTCTTCGATTGCCTCTTCGATAGCATCAATGGAAAGGTCTTCGGCTGAATAGTCATCAATATCATTGAACGCTTTTTTCTTGGTCGAGACCCCGTTAAAGCGATTCATCGCATCAAGGCCAATTGTGGTTGGAAGAATCTCTGAATTAAGTCGGGCGTTAAGGTATTCCCATAGACCTAATATTTCAGTTGCTGATTGGCCGTTGGGTTCAAGCTCCATCGCTGTGCGACCATCAATCATGCTTGAAGCATAAATAGTGCGATGATGTATGGTAACTGGCGCAACGGTACCGTGCTGGGAAAGCGCAATTGCCGCTTCAAATGTTATTTTTGCCCGTGGCGAAGCATCGTTTAAAACAAACACCATCGGTTTGTTGCATGCCTGCACCAGCTTAACCGTTGCACCAACAGCACGAAGGTCATGCGGGCTTGGCTTGGTTGGCACAACAACATAATCGGCTACAGATATAACGTCATGGATTGCAGATGTTATTGCTGGTGGTGTATCAACCATAACCATCTTGACCCCGGCTTGGCGAAGGTTATCAAGGTGGCCGCGAAGGTCATGAAGATTGGTTTGCACAAAAACTGGCTCTGGCGTTTCACGCTCGTTCCACCATGCGGCTAAACTTCCTTGCGGGTCGGTATCAACAATTGCTACGGGGCCATGCCCTGCAAGACTGGCCTGAACTGAAAGATGCCCGGTCAGCGTGGTTTTGCCCGATCCACCCTTTTGAGAAACTACCGCTACTACAAACATTTTAGTCTCCTTCCGGCCGTATTTTGTGTGCCGCCAAGAAATTATGATTCGCTAAATATCTGTAAAAACCTTAAATCCATATTTGCAGGCAAACTATGATGAGCGTCACTCAAGCCCGTCCATAAAGCATACGCGGATGGGGGGAAGCTTAAATTATTGCGTATTTTCAGTTAGTTTTGCTTAAATCTAAGATTGTGTTATTTTCCCTTAAAGCCTCCAGCAAGGCCCCAATTATAAAAAAGGATATCCATACAAGTGGCACAGGTTTTGAGGTTTTTTGCGTGGATTGCCTGGGGTGTAGTAACAACCGTAATCGTTATCGGCATACTTACCACCTTGCTGTTTGAGGGCGGAAGCTCGCTAGATGGTGCCTTTACCGACCCCGCAACCATAGGGATTTTGCTAGGCGCATACATACCAGGCGCAGTCCTTTATATGTTGGGAAGCCTAGTTGCACGGATAAACGCCCGCGAAGCAGCAAAATTAGCGAAAAACGAGGCCAATACCAGCAAAGACGACGCTTAGAAAAAATATTTGGGATTTCAGCTTAAGTGTTGCCCCAAAACCCAATAAGCGCATATAAATGCCGCAACGGAGAGGTGGCCGAGCGGTTGAAGGCACCGGTCTTGAAAACCGGCAAGGGTTAACGCTCTTCGTGGGTTCGAATCCCACCCTCTCTGCCATTAAACAACGGCCCCCTTGTGGGGTCGTTTTTTAATGTTGATGCGTTTGTGGTGACATTAATCACCAAGGGATTAAAACCTAAATATATTCAAGCTAGCGGCAAAGAAACCCAAAACGTACTGCCATTACCCTCTTCGCTATCGACGCCGATTTGCCCGCCCATCACGTGAACAAGTTTTTTCGTAACAACAAGACCTATGCCGGTTCCTTCAATGTTTGACCCCTCTGCACCAAGGCGGGAAAATGGTTTAAACAGGTCGTCCATTTTATTTTCGGGAATTCCGTACCCGGTATCGGTTACGCTTATTTTAACCATACCATCACTCGTCGTGGCAAAATCTACAATAACTTCGCCATTTTTGCGATTATATTTAATGGCATTTGAAAGCAGGTTGATTAAAACTTGTTTGAAACGCTTTGAATCAGCGCGGATAATTCTATTTTCATTTTTCATGTTTGGATATTTCAATTTAATACCGCTGTCATTAATCAACGCCTGTGCAATAGAAAAACATTCAACGCACGATTTAGCTAAGTCCACATTTTCAATTTGCAAATCATCTTTTCCTGATTCAATTTTTGATAGATCAAGAATTTCATTTATTAAATTAAGAAGGTGATGCCCGCTGTCACTTACATCTTTCATGTATTTAGATTGCGTATCATCAAGTGGGTTTGTTGGGTGATTCATCAAGAAATCTGAAAATCCGATTATGGCGTTTAAAGGTGTGCGTAATTCGTGGCTCATTGATGAAAGGAAAACGGATTTTGCTTTGTTTGCAGCATCGGCGCTGTCTCTGGCTTCGCGTAGATCCCATTCAATTTTTTTACGTTCAAACAACCGCCCAATTTGTGAACCAGCATACACAATGGTTCTTAACAAATCTTGATCAAGGCTTTGCTCAAATGGTGTAAAAAATTCCATTACCGCAACAACATTCCCGTGCACCTTTATAGGGATGGCTAAACTAGACTTGACCTTGATATCGATCCCCATTCTTGCCCGTGGAAAATTTTTATCAGCGCCAACATCATCAATCCACAATGGTTCACCACTTTGCAACACCCTGCCGGGCGATCCAATTCCTTTGGCAAAATTGGTTTTCATTGTAATTTCGCGAAATTTTTTGAAAAATTCCGGATCTTCTAGATACCATTCATCTGATGGAATAAGCATGTCTGGGTCAGTTGGCGAAACAAGATAAACATGGCCAATGGGCCACGTTATATAATCGCATAGCGCAAACAAACAGTCACTTATTCCTTGCTCAATATTATATGCATCACTGGCCAATAAAGTTATTTTATTTAAAAATTCAATTGTTTCGTTTCGTCTTTCTAATTCATATACAGAACGCTTTCTTTCTATTACCTCTTCGGTAAGATCCCTGGTTCTTTGTTTCACCAGATTTTCTAGATTATGTTTTATTGCAACAAGCTCAGCCTCGGCCAGCTTACGCTCGGTAATATCAACGCCGCTAGAACCAACAGAAACAATATTTCCGCGTGCATCATGAATAGGGAATTTTACCGTAAGAAAAGTGCGGGCATTGGCGCCATTGCCAAATGTTTCTTCAAGCTCTATGGCAGAATCATTTTTTATTACATCCATATCGTGCTTTACAAAAGATAAACCGTCTTCAGATGGAAAAATTTCCCGGGCGGTTTTTCCTATTGCTTCTTTATTGCTAACCCCGAATAATTCCTCGCTTTTGGGGTTAAGCATGGTGTACCTACCCTTAATATCTTTTATGTGAATTTTGTTTGGCGAATAACGGGTAAATAGTGCAAAACGGTCATTGCTTTCTTTTAAATCACGCTCAGCCTGTAGTTGCTTTTTAAAATTGCGCGAATTTATGGTGTGCCATGAAAATAATCCAGCAATACCAGTGATAAAAATTAGCCCATGGGTGATAACATTTCCCCAAATTATTTTTCCAACCTCGTCGTGGTATTTTTTTGTGGGAATGCTAACCCCGACACCACCAATTACATCGCCCACTTTATAACCTTGTGCCCCATGACAATGCAGGCAGTCATCGCTTGCGACCATTGGGCGAATTAAATGAAAAAATTCTTTGCCGTTTGCATCAATAAAAAAATCGCCCACTTCTTTTGCGCCGGCCTTAATTTTGGCTATTGCACTCGCTTCCCATTTATTGGCCATATTTTCTGGGTTTAGCGGTGCCGTGCTGACTATCATGCCCTTAACGCCGTAAAGTTCGGCGTAATCATTCATTATTTGCTTCAGCATGGTTGCAGGATTAACCAAGGTCAGTTTTTTTCCAGACGGGGTGGTGATGTCGCGCTCTTCCATGTGCCCAAGGTACGGGCTGGGCTCAACGCTGGGGCTTACTTCAATGTACACCCCGCCATGGTTTGAAGCCCATTGGCGAATTGATTGGTCTTTGTTGAATGCGGCTTTGGCATCCATCTTAA
>JAOUJU010000189.1 GCA_029883045.1 Rhodospirillaceae bacterium | reverse complement strand
ATCGCTGCCCAACGCCGCCCACGCAGCATCGGCGTTATCATTTTTGTTTATGCGTACTTGGCCCTTGCCGTCATAGCCCATACGGGTAGTTTTTAAAATTGCCGGGGTGCCTATTTTGTCCAATGCTTTACCAAGGTCCATACTTGATCGAACCTCAACCCATGGTGCAGTAGCAATACCAAGATCAGCAGCAAAGGTTTTTTCCTTGATGCGGTCTTGGGCAATTTCCAAACATTGCCAACCGGGGCGCACAGGTTTTAACCCCGCCAACAATTTAACGCTGGCAGCAGGAACATTTTCAAATTCAAATGTTATTACATCAACGCCGGCAGCAAATTTTTTTAATGCTGCTTCGTCTTCGTATGGGGCGACTATTGTTTGCTCGCTAACATGAGAAGCGGGTGAATTTTCTTCGGGCGTAAAGATGTGGGTTTTATAGCCAAGCTCAGCCGCTGCAACTGCGGTCATGCGGCCTAATTGTCCGCCACCAATTATGCCGATGGTTGCGCCGGGTGGAATTTTGTTATCGTTGCTCATGTGCGCTGGGGGGCCTAGTCCGATGGGGTTTCGGCAACGTTATCGGTTTGCTGTGTGCGCCATTTTTTAAGGGCAGCGGCAACATTTTTATCTAACAATGCAATAACCGATGCGGCAATCAGGGCAGCGTTGATGGCACCGGCTTTGCCTATCGCCAATGTGCCCACCGGAACACCCGCTGGCATTTGAACAATGGAAAGAAGTGAATCCATCCCTTTTAATGATTTGCTTTCGATGGGAACACCAAACACTGGTAGCGTGGTCATGCTTGCCGTCATCCCCGGCAAGTGCGCAGCACCACCAGCACCGGCAATAATTGCTTTGATGCCACGTGCCTGCGCACCCTCGGCGTATTCAGTCATGCGTTTGGGCGTGCGGTGGGCAGAGACGATTCGCGTTTCAAATGCGACACCTAGTGTCTCAAGGGTATCTGACGCGTGTTTCATGGTTTCCCAGTCGGACTGGCTTCCCATTATGATACCGATAACTGGTTTGGCTTCGCTCATCGCAAAAAAGCCCCCTTTGTTTCAAACAGTTAAATCCCGCTCCCCGAGCCTTAGCCCTTTGGGAAAGGCGGCAATTATAGGGATAGCGGCGGTGCTGGCAAGGGTTGGTTGCAGGTGGCCAATAACGGCTGTTTTAGCCTTAAAAGTCTATAGATGATATGCTTTGCCTCAGGGCGTTTTTTGGCAAAAAGGGGCAGGGGTAAATAAAACCATGGCAGACGACCCAATAGGATCATATTCGCCCGTAGCGGCCATTTTGCCCGAACGCGACCGAACAATGCCGCGACAAGAAAAGGTCTACGATCCATCCACCAAAAAAAAGAACAAAGAAGGCGGTGACGACAGTCATGCCGACGGGGGGCAAAACAATGCAAATTCCCACAAGGACCCACACAAAAATATTAGTGATGAAATTTCCATTCTTGATATACCCACAGAGGAAATGACCAAAAATGTTCGCGATGCAATAAACATATTGCTCGAAGAAATAAACTTTCTTAAAGGCGAACTGGCAAAAACCCGCAATCATGAGGCATACCTTGCAGAGCAGATGGAAACAGATCGCTTGCTTCATGTTTTGCGTAGACGCGCACTAACCGCGAAAATAATTTTTGCTGCCCGGCGGGTGTCTGAAGAAAATATTCCGTATTCATTTATTTATATTATTATAAAAAATTCTTCTTCGGTTGGATCAAAATATGGTCGCAACGCATACGAAGAACTAATTGTGCAGGCAGCTAGCGCACTACGTGAAGGGATTGAACCCGGTGACATAGTAGGTACGCTTGAAAACCATGATTTTGGCATAATACTTCCCGGCAACAATATAACTGAGGCCGAAATGAAGGCTGAATCACTGATGCTTTCTTTGGCTGGGCGAAGCATGATTTGGCAGGGAAATACAATAAACCTACAAGCTGGTTATGGAATTGGTGAAATTAATGCAGGTGATTCAATTGAAAGCGTGCTAGCGCGCGCCATTAGCGATTATAATCAACGCCCCGATAACTAGGTTTGAATAATTTAAGCTATGATGTCGGGTATGGTGTTGCTTTCAATGCCAAGTATTAGGTCTTTGAGTAAAAGTTTACGTTTCTTCAGGCGCTGCATTTGCAACTGATCGATGTTTCCACTGGCAATTAGTTTTTCAATTATATCATCGAGGTCACGGTGCTCAATTTTGAGCAATTCCAATTTATGTTGTTTGTTGTTGTCTTGCTCGGTCATAGTGCCCCCGGTTTTCAAAAATCACCTTAGCATAACTTGACGATAGTCAAAAATACCACTCAAAGTAGGACAATACACTATCTCAACCTTTTGAAATTATTGGGTATGGATTTTTTTCTCATAAACGCTAGATTTTTCTTCGCTGCAGTAATAAGATTCAAGCCATAGTGAGCTTGACCTAGGGAGAAAAAAATATGGGACATAAAGACCGGATTGTTTCACTAGAAGCCCGTCACCATGAACTTGAAGCGGCCATCCATACGGAAAACACAAGGCCGCACCCCAACGAAGATGAAATTCACACCCTTAAAAAAGAAAAATTAAAAATCAAAGATGAAATAAACTCTCTAAATAGCCTTTGAGCCGTCTTTTCTAAACTTGCTCACGATTTGTAAATACGGCACATTTAAGGGCCGGTCCGAAAAAAATTGGGCCGGCCCCGATTATTTGCGATAATTGGGATAATCCGGGCCAAGTGTTTTAGGGGGGCGAAATGACAAATAGTTATGATCAGGCGTATGCCAAGTCCATAACCGATCCAGAATCCTTTTGGGGGGAGATAGCGCGTGACATTCGCTGGGATAGTCCGTGGGATTGTGTTTTAGATAAAACCAACCCACCGTTTTATCGCTGGTTTAGCGGTGCCAAATGCAATACCTGCTTTAATGCACTTGATTTGCATATCGAAGAAGGGCGCGGTGACCAACTGGCGCTTATTTACGATAGCCCGATAACTGGCGGCACAAAAAAAACCTACACTTATTTGCAGTTGCGTGATGAAGTTGCGCTGTTCGCTGGTGCGCTAAAAAACCAAGGCGTGGAAAAGGGCGACCGGGTTATAATTTATATGCCTATGATACCACAAGCTGTAATTGCCATGTTGGGCGTTGCCAGAATTGGCGCTGTTCATTCGGTTGTGTTTGGTGGTTTTGCTGCGGCGGAACTTGCCACCCGAATTGATGATGCTAAACCGAAAGTAATAATATCTGCCAGTTGCGGGATTGAGCCGGGTCGCACCATTGAATATAAACCGTTATTGGATAGCGCCATCAAAGCCGCTAAACACAAACCCGATGCCTGCATAATATTCCAGCGCAAAAGTGCAACCGCCAAAATGGATGGACTGTGTGATGTTGATTGGAATGACGCAATTGCCAACGCAACCCCAGCTGATTGCGTATTAGTAGATGCAACAGATCCGCTTTATATACTTTATACATCTGGCACTACCGGCGTGCCGAAAGGTATAGTGCGCGACAATGGTGGGCATATGGTCGCATTAAAATGGACCATGAAGGCAATTTATGATGTTAACCCCGGTGATGTTTACTGGGCGGCATCCGATGTGGGTTGGGTTGTGGGCCATAGCTACATTGTGTACGGCCCCCTATTAGCTGGGTGCACCACCGTAATGTTTGAGGGCAAACCCGTTGGCACGCCTGATGCTGGTGCGTTTTGGCGGGTTATATCGGAATATAAAGTTAATGTTCTATTTACTGCACCGACCGCATTTCGTGCCATCAAGCGCGATGACCCAAACGGTGAATTAATAAAAAATTATGACCTTTCCAATTTTAAGACGCTATTTTTGGCGGGCGAACGTACCGACCCTGACACCCTTGAATGGGCGCAAAGCAAACTTGGCGTTCCGGTAATTGATCACTGGTGGCAAACCGAGACTGGTTGGTCAATTGCAGCTAATTGTATGGGGTTGCATCAGTTTCCGGTCAAGCCGGGATCGCCAACCAAAGCAGCGCCCGGGTGGAACGTGCAAATATTGGGCGAAGATAAAAAACAGATGAAAAAGGGCGAGGTAGGGGCCATTTGCTGCAAGCTGCCATTGCCACCGGGAACGCTGCCTACCTTGTGGAAAGCAGATAAGCGTTACCAAGAAGCCTACCTAGATGATTACCCGGGTTTTTATAAAACCGGTGATGCGGGCTACATGGACGAT
>JAOUJU010000188.1 GCA_029883045.1 Rhodospirillaceae bacterium | reverse complement strand
TACTTTGTCGGAAAATTCCATTGCGCCCAATGGGTTTTCATCGGTGTAAAGTTTGCGGTTGGTCCCGGGTGGCGGTGGCGCCATTACCCCGCCCGATCCTTTGCGTACCGAGGTTACGGTTTCGCCGGCACGCTTTATTGCCTGTTCGGAAAGTTCCGATGCGTGGGCATAGCCCGTTACTTCGCCCGAAACCGAGCGCAAACCAAACCCTTGGGCGGTATCAAAGCTGGCACCTTTCAGGCAGCCGTCGTCAAATACTAGGCTTTCTGATTGGCGGTATTCTAAATACAGTTCACCATCATCAGAGCCATTTAACGCATCGCTTACAATGGTTTCTGTCCTGCCCCGATCCATCCCGGTATTTTCAAAAAAAAGCTTATTGGTATTGGCAGGGCTGGGCATTGTTATAATTCTCACTTTATTGGCGCATTGGTTCTGGTTTATGTCAAAAAAAATTCATAAAGTCATGTTAAGCTTAGACTTAGGCACATAGTGGCATTTATTTTATCATCTCTCCATAGGATATAGTAATGGATGAACAACAAACAACACTTTACCCGCTGGTTGAGCACCCATTAAGGGCCGCCCTTTCCGAAGAAATTCGCGCTAGGCCATATGAGATACTGAACTCGCCGCTGCGTGGCACGTATTTGGCGTCTTTATCAGGTGAAAATGGTGGGCCGGCTGAACGCGCGCATGTGGTAAATTTGTGCTCAATTTTCAACGTTGATCCACCCCATGAAACAGATAGCTATTTTTCTGCCACCTTTAAAACTGATGAGGGCGAAATAAGGTTTCGCTGGGAGCGCCACACGGAATTTTCCACCTATTTTTTTCATATGCAGGCAAAACCAGACTGCACCAATCCGTTTGAAAACCCGGTCATTAGGCTTTTACCGATTGACTGGCTTACCTCTATTCCCGGCAAAATAATGGTCGCTACCCACCTAGCGCTGGAAAAGCCAAAAACCCCAGAACGAAGCATTGATGAAATATCAAATTTTTTTGGCGGCAATACTATTGCCGGCAGCTTTATGTCGCGCGGTCGGGCCAAGGTGTGGACAGATTTTCGTTTTCACGCCGATGGTTTTGGGCGCCACCTTATTTGTGATATAGACCTTGATGGTCGTTCCGCTGGGCGCATGATCCAACGATTATTGGAAATAAATACCTATCGAATGTTATCTATGTTGGCCCTGCCCGAAGCCCGCTCGGCCCGACCTGCAATATCTGATGCCGAACAGCGACTATCTGTCATTGTGCAAAAATTTTCCGCCATTGGATCAATCCAAGTTGAACGTGAACTTTTGCGCGAACTATCAGATATCGCCGCCCGAATGGAAAACATATCGGCAAAAATAAGTTATCGCATGGCATCGACCCGGGCCTATTACGAACTGGTCAAGCGCCGAGTTGAAGATATTCATGAAGAACGCATCCCCGGTATTCAGCCGCCGGGCGAATTTGTTAATCGTCGCCTTATACCGGCGATGGATACATGTTTCAGTGTTGAAAGACGCCTTGATGAAATTTCAAAACGTATAATCCGTGCAACCGATTTATTGCGAACCCGCGTTGACGTAACGTTGGAAGAGCAAAACCGTGATTTGCTTTCATCGATGAACCGTCGTGCGCAAATGCAAATACGCCTACAGCAAACGGTCGAGGGGCTTTCGGTTGTGGCCATTAGTTATTATCTTACCGGGTTAGTGGTTTATGCCGCCAAAGGGGCCCATGCCGCAGGCCTGATGATTGATTATGACCTTGCTGGTGGGGTGGCATTCCCCATAATTTTGGTTGCGGTTTGGCTTTCCATTCGTCGTGTACGCCGGGCAATCATAAAGACCGATGATATGGATACTTGAGAGCGCATTTGTGTAGATATTGACGAATTTTTCAAGTCGGGGTATTGTACCCCCACGTGGTGATTTGGCCGGCTGGCTTGCGGCCACGTTAAATAAGCAGCTAAAAGGCCGAAGCAGTGGAATTAGCCCTGACCTTCGGTCCGGGCTTTTTTTATTGGAGATACTAAAGATGAGCAAAAAAGACGAAAAAACCAAAGGTCAAAATAAATGGCGCCAATCAACCAAACTGGTTCGTGGCGGCCTAGACCGTAGCCACCATGGCGAACTTTCCGAAGCGCTATACCTGACCCAGGCCTATGCCTATGACAGTGCCGAACAAGCGGAACAAAGCTTTAAGGGCGAAATAGACCATTATGTTTATTCGCGCTACGGCAACCCGACGGTTTCAATGTTTGAAAACCGTTTGGCCTTGTTAGAAGGGGCTGATCATTGCCGCGCCATGGCATCGGGCATGGCCGCTGTTTACTGTTCCCTTGCCAGTCAGCTAAAAGCAGGCGATCGGGTGGTTGCATCACGCGCGCTATTTGGTGGCTGCGAATACGTTATCAATACCGCACTGCCAAAATTTGGGATTGAGGTCGAATTCGTTGACGGCTCAGATTTGGCCCAATGGAAACAGGCGCTAAAAAAACCGGTTAATGCGGTGTTCATCGAAACGCCAGCTAACCCGACCCTTGAAATAATTGATATCAGGGCGGTTGCTAACCTAACCCACAAGGCGGGCGGCAAGTTAATTGTCGATAACGCCTTTGCTTCACCCATATTGCAAAAACCGTTGGAGCTAGGTGCCGACATTGTAACTTATTCAGCGACCAAACATATAGATGGCCAAGGCCGGGTGTTGGGTGGGGCAATACTTTCAAACGATACATCGTTCATTGAAGATGAACTGCAACCGTTTTACCGCAATATTGGGC
Source organism: Rhodospirillaceae bacterium (assembly GCA_029883045.1). Taxonomy (GTDB): domain Bacteria; phylum Pseudomonadota; class Alphaproteobacteria; order Rhodospirillales; family Magnetovibrionaceae; genus DAOVVL01. The sequence continues at coordinate 1,459 of JAOUJU010000188.1, read as the reverse complement.
CATCACTTAGCCCGTTTAATGCATGGGTTTTGGTTAAAAGCCTTGAAACCTTGGAACTGCGTGTAAGCCGCCAAGCTGAAAATGCGTTACAGGTTGCAAAATTTCTTGAAAAGCAGAAAAAAATAAAACGGGTTCTTTACCCCGGCCTTAAAAGCCACCCGCAGCACAAGCTGGCGATGAAACAAATGTCGGGCAGCGGTGGTACCGTTGTTTCGTTTGAAGTTGTTGGTGGCAAAAAAGAAGTATTTAAAGCGCTTAATAAATTAAAGGTAATTGATCTTGCAAATAATTTAGGTGACCTAAAAAGCATGGCCACCCATCCGGCGACCACGACGCATCAGCGCTTGAACGCCGACCAGCAGGCCGCAATGGGCATTACGCCGTCATTAGTCAGACTTTCGGTGGGCATCGAAGATATCGAAGATTTGAAAGAAGATCTTAAAGTAGCGTTTGGCTGATTGATTCAATCCAAAGGATTTATTCTTGACGCCAGGGCATGCCGGAAACTTTCCAACCGTTTACCGTGCCCCGATGTCCGGATGGATCTTTGTCGCCTTCAAACCCGTGGGCGACGTTGTAGCAATGGCTAAATCCGTTTGCCGTTAAAAGGTGCGCACCATAGGCCGAGCGCACACCAGAACGACAAATCAGTAAAATAACCTTGTTGTCCTCGGGTTTTGCTATTTTGCTGATGTCGGCTACAAAATTGGGGTTTTGGTGCATATCTGGATATATTTGCCATGGCACCAAGTTTAACTTGCGCCCGGGCAGGGCCGAAAGGTCAGGCACGCCAATCCATGACCATTCTTCCGGGGTGCGCACGTCTATCAACAGCGAATTAGGGTCAGTTTTAAGGGTTTCCCACGTTTTTTCTGGCGATATATCCCCGGCATAGGCTAGTGGCTGCATTGGCATTTTCCCTTTAATGGGTGGTCAATCGGGTGTCGCTTTATTATTAAGTGTTTAATATAAGTCAAGGCCAACTCGTAATCACCTTTTATATATACCGGAACAAATGACAAAACTTAACCTCAAATATGGCTTAGCCTTTTCAGACCTTTACCGCAGCGCAGGGCTGGTGCGGCTAGATGATGCGTTTTTGGATTTTTTACAAAATTCAGATGATGCACTTGCTGGTAGGTTAACAACTGCCCGGCAAAACCCAGACGGCTTAGATCAAAAACTTGAGGCCGATTTGTTGTTAGAACTTTGCCCCCATGTGGATGGTTTTATCGCAAACTTATTTGGGGTTGAAGACGCGGTCGAAGAATTAAAACAAAGCCATTTAATGTTAAACCCCATTTATGCCTGTAAGCGTTTGTTCGTGCAGCGCCGGGCGTTAAAGGGCAAAACCATAGATGATGCGTTTGGTATTGATGGCAATAAACTAGAAAAAGAAATTAGCAAAAATATTGGCGCTGAACTTTCTGAACTTTCATTTGCAACTTACGTTATGGGT
>JAOUJU010000187.1 GCA_029883045.1 Rhodospirillaceae bacterium | reverse complement strand
AATATGTTCTCAATTCCGCTAACGAGGCCGAGTTTTTATTAGTTGGCGGATACCGCAAACTTTATCGCGATAAGTCTGCGATGGATAAAAAAAGCGGTCCATCAAATACCGTATCGCCCAAAGAAGTCGCAACATGGACGGAAGAAAATTCCCCAATTCCGGTTTTGGGGATGAATATTTTTAATACCGATGATGGCGTAATGATTTCTGTTGGGGTTTCGCCTTATGAGCAAGGCGAAGTTGCCGCCAATATGGCGCTAGATCTAATAAGTGGGCGTAAATCAATTGATCAAATTCCAATACAAACATCAAAGCAGTACGTTGTTTCAATGCGCAAATCAGCATTGGAAGCGCGAAATATTAAACTACCACAGGTGTTCGAGGCCTTTGCCAGAACCACCAATAATTATATTCCCTGACAAATGACAGGATTTAAAATGATGAAAAAAAATGAATTATTGATCGCAAGTAAAATTGCCCATTTTACACGCCCCATAGGCGCAGTAATGGCAATTGTGGGGATTGCTGTTGCCGTATCTTCTTGTGGCACCGTAGAGGAAATAACAAGGGTCTATCAAAAGGGAAGCTTTAATACAGAAAATCCCGGCAAATCGTGCCCGCAGTGTGATTTGCGCTACGAAGATTTTAGCAAAATGGATATGTCCGGGGGTAATTTTAAGGGATCATACCTTTTTAATGTAAAATTTAACCGTGGAAACCTGACCGGCACTAGCTTTGAAAGCGCTACCTTGGTTTATGTTGATTTCGTTCGTGCCGATTTATCGCAGGCTAATTTACAAAAAGCAGACTTAACCCGCGCATCAATGTATGGCGCAACCATGCGTGGCGCTGATTTGACATTTGCCAACTTGCGCGAAGCAGATATGGAAGCGGTGGAATTAACCGATGCAAACCTAACTACAGCAAGCCTAGAAGGGGCAAAGTTAACCAATGCTTTTGCCAACCGTGCATCTTTTCGAAGCGCTAATTTGCGCGGCGCAATCCTTTCTGGCGCCAACCTTTCAAGCGCCAACATGGAAGGCGCTGATCTTGTGGGCGCTGATCTTTCAGGCGCAAATCTAACTATGACCAATCTGCAAGGTGCAAAATTACGCGGGGCTAATTTAACGGGCGCCATCATCGATTATACTACATTAATTGAAGCGGACCTTTCTCGCGCCAATCTGCAAGGCGCGCGAATTAATGGCGCCAATTTAAAACGCGCCAATCTTACCCGCGCAAACCTAACCAATGCCGAAATAAGCAGCGTACTTAAAGACCGCACAAATTTCTGCGAAGCCATTATGCCGGGCGGTGATAGCGGTGATTGCCCATCGCAAAATTAACAAAAAGTGGGACACTTATATTAAGCAACCCATTGAACAATGCTTCAATTTCGGCTGTCCCACTTGCGCCTAACTACTTGAAACGGCATAAATGCACTAGTCCCGTAGGGGTCGCCAACTTAACTGGGACCGTTTAATTATTCCGGGTGTATTTTCACCACCTTAATAAAAGGTCGAAACTGGCGGTAGCTTACTCCAGCACCATTTTTTAAAAAACCCTCGGTGCTTAGGCATAGGGGGTTATAGCTATTTTACAATTACACTAGTTATTTATTTAACTGATGCATTTAACAAGCCATTTTAAAATCGCGCCAAATTTATGTGTATGTAAACAACAAGCCGATACCGCCTGCACTAATAACTGCCACTGATAAAAGCGAAAGAGGGGTTACCATTTTTTTCCCAGCAATCATGCCAACAAATACAACCTTTATAAGCGTGTTTACACCAACCGCGGCAATTATCGCAGTAGTGGCCACAGGCACGGCAAGGCCATGCAACGACCGTTCGGCCATGCTTAATGATATTGGGTCCACATCCACCAAGCCCGATATGGCTGCAATGGCATAAATCCCCGCATCGCCCAACCACGCCTGCGCATAGTGAACCAGCAAAAGAATAATAACCAATAGTACGCCAAATTTTATTGCCGAACCTACGTCGCAGGGATTATCTACTTCTATTGTTTCTAGGGTATCTTTTTGCCCGCTGGCGCGAAGTGCAAAAACTGCACCCACTGCGCTGGCCGATGCCATCAGCACCATTGGCACCAATAAACCTGAAACTAACGATGGGTTAAATAGCGACACAATAACAACAACGCGCAGATACATAACAGTATTGGAGGCGGCAATACCTCCTACCAATGCCATAGAAACTGAGGGTGATTTTTTTCCTAATCTGGCAAACCCCAAAGTAAGCGCAGTTGATGATGCAAGCCCGCCAAAAATACCGGTCAGTAGCCCACCCACCCTTGGCCCTACTTTTTGAATTGCAATGTAACCGATGAACGATATCCCCGCTATCAGTACCACCATCCACCATATCTTATAAGGGTTCAATATTTGATCGGGACCAAACCCCTTGTTGGGTAAAACCGGTAACACTACAACAGAAATTATCAGTAATTTTATGGCCGCATCTAGTTCCAGCTCGCTCAGACGCGCGACCCATTTATGTAAGTAAAGCTTTGCATCTAGCAAGGCGGCAATTGCAACCCCGGCACCTGCGGCCAACGCCATATCGCCACGAACAGCAAGCGCGCCCAATGCAAAAACTAACATGGATGCAATTTCTGAAGTCATTCCGAAATCGCCATCTTTTTTTGCTGTTGCGCGATACGCAAAAAGAACCAATGCAGATAACCCCATGAAAGCAATGCCCAGAACCACATCGCCCAGAATTGTTCCCAATAGTCCCCAGACTCCGCCTAAAAGGCCAATCAGGGCAAAAGTCCGCACGCCGGCAACGCGAATGCCGCCACTTTGCTCACGGGTGTGGCGGCCACGCTCAACCCCAACTAACAGACCTATGCCCAGCGCCAAGGCAAGGCGGCCAACCATATCGTAACCTGCTAATGTTTCCATATATTAAACATTACCCATCTGCTGGCGCTTCGCAAGGTTGCTCCGTTTATTTAATAGAAAAAAACAATACTGTCAGTCGGTTGTGTGGTAAAATGGCGACAAAATAGGTTGCTATTTTACCCTGAGCAGACCTAAGCTTAATTAATAATAATTGGGAAATAAGTGGGATGACTTGCCCACAATTTAGGGAGGAAAAAACAATGAAAACCTATCGTGGACTAAATTTTTTTGCTGGGGTCTTGGCTTCGGTCGGGATGGTGCTGGCGGCAACTGGCGCGCAAGCTGAAACATTGCGTTTGCTTACCTGGGGTGGATATGCTCCGGAAAAAGTTGTTGAAATGTTCAAGGCCGAAACCGGTATTGACGTTGAAGTAACCAACTCAAACAACGAAGAAATGATTTCTAAATTACGCGCTACTGGCGGTGCTGGGTTTGACCTTGCGCAACCATCGCAAGACCGCATTACCAGCGCACAAGAAGAATTCGATATTTACAAACCAATCGATCTTTCTAAAATTGATGCTAGCAAAATGATTTCATCAATGCTGGAAGGAACCAAGAAAAACACATCGGTAAATGGAAAAGTATACGGCGTGCCGCACGTTTGGGGCACCAGCGCACTAACGGTTAATACGGCACTTGCATCAGACATCAAGGATTACACCGATCTTTGTAATCCCAAATATGCTGGCAAGGTAACATACCGCATGAAACGCCCAACGCTGATAGCATTTGCTTTCTCAATGGGTATGGATCCATTTGCCGCCTATGGCGATACCGCCAAATACGCCAACATCATGAGCAAAGTTGAAACCAAACTGATGGATTGCAAAAGCAACGTTAAGGCATATTGGTCAGGCGGCGATGCGTTGATTAATCTCATGCGCTCCAACGAAGTGGTCGCAGCCATGGCGTGGGATGGTTCGGGCTGGAAATTAAGCGCCGAAAATCCGGCAATCAAAACCATTGCACCAACATCAGGCGCACTGGGCTGGATTGACACATTTGCGTTACCGAAAAAGACCAAAGCCGAAGATGCCGCTTACAAGTGGATTAACTTTGTGATGCAGCCTAAAATCGCGGGGATGATCACCGAAGCCGCTGGTAACTTCACCGCATCCAAAGGGTCAGACGCCTTTGTCGAAGAAGGCAAGCGCAAACTTTATCAGGCTACTTTCCCGCCGGCCGCCATTGATAACATTAAATGGTATCCACCAGTTCCGGCAGGACTTGAAGAAATGGAAGGCAAGGTTCTGGACCGCGTTCAGGCCGCTCAATAAGACTTTCGTTAGCTTATGGCGAAGCGGCGT
>JAOUJU010000186.1 GCA_029883045.1 Rhodospirillaceae bacterium | reverse complement strand
GCACACTGAACTTGGGCGCAAACTATACCCCCGCGGTCAGGCAGGCATAACAACACACACCCTTCGCATCACCACCACACAAAGCACCACTAATTTAGCGGTAGCAAAAAATACTGCTGCCACGCGTGCTAATTACCGCTTAAGCGCATCATACCAACTGATTAGAAAAAGCGACCAACGCCCAGTTTTGTCAAATTCCATTTTTTCAACTATCAGCTACAATATTCTAAGTAGCGATTATGCAAACACCGTTGCCGCAAAAAATGCGAGCGAACGCGCGGCCATGGATATTAGCGAACAATTAGCGCAGCGCATGGCGATTTATTTTAATACTCAGGAAAATTCCACGGCTAAATGATTGATGGCAAAATAAAATGATTATCAAGGGCGCAGCAATAAAATCTTTCTTGCAAAAACCCGATCCATCGCTGCGCGCAATTTTGCTTTATGGCCCAGATGTTGGCTTGATAAAAGAAAATGCCGAACTGCTAGCCAAGACCGAGGTTGCCGATTTAAGCGACCCATTTTCAGTTGTTGAAATTTTTGCCCCTGAATTAAAATCAGACCCTGCCCGCCTTGGTGATGAAGCCAGCGCGCTTTCATTTGGTGGTGGTGGACGGGTAGTGCGCGTGCGCCAAGCGGCTGACGCAAGCACAGAAATAATATCGTCTTTTCTTGAGGGCGAGACCCCATCGGGCGCAATTGTAATTATTGAGGCGGGTGAATTAAACGCAAGGTCTTCTTTAAGAAAGCTTTTTGAACGCGCGGAAAATGCTGTGGCAATAGCGTGCTATTCAGATGATGCGCGCTCATTGCCCGATATTATTCGCCAAACCATGACCCCGCATAACCTAACCGTCAGCCGTGATGCAATGGCATTATTGGTGCAAAGCCTTGGGGCGGACCGCTCTTTAACCCGAAACGAGCTTGAAAAATTGGCCCTTTACAAAGGTAGCCCAGGTGAAATTTCAATTGATGATGTGCGCGCATCTTTGAGCGATGCGGCGGCAACATCAATGGATGATGTCGTTTTTTCTGCTGCCAGTGGCAATTTTACCAAGCTCGATAGTGCCTTGGAAAAAACTTTTGATGAAGGCATAAACGCAATTGCCGTAGTTCGCGCCAGCACGCGCCATTTTCAACGTCTGCATTTAGCGCGCAGTGAAATGGATAATGGCAAATCGCTCGAAGATGCGCTGCGTTCGTTGCGCCCGCCAGTTTTTTATAAATATGTTGATCAGTTCAAGTCACAATTAAGGATATGGCCTAGTGTTCGTTTGGCCCGCGCCTTTGAATTGCTAACCCAGGCCGAGCTAGATTGTAAAACTACCGCCCTGCCGGCATCTGCCATGTGCCACCGCGCCCTGATACAAATTGCCCAAGCCGCGCGTTCAGGGCGGCGATAAATTATCCACCTTGGCGCATTATTCGCGCAAGAATGCCGTCTAGCTGTTCTAGGTTTTCATAATGAATTACCAGCTTGCCTTTGCCTTTGTTGTCCAAAACCTCAACCTTTAGGCCCAACTGATTGGTAAGGTCGCGTTCAAGGGCGGCGGTATCGGCGTCTTTGGTTTTACCTTTGGCGCTTTTGCCTTTGCCTTTGCCCAAATCATCACGACCTGATTTTACTAGTGCTTCGGTTTGGCGCACATTAAGGCCACGCTTTACTACATCAATGGCAAGGCTTGCTGGATCATCGCTACCCAATAGCGCACGGGCATGACCGGCGGAAAGTTTTCCCTCGTCTATCATGTCTTTTACGCTTTCAGGCAAACCAAGCAGGCGAAGCATGTTGGCAACGTGGGGTCTACTTTTGCCCAACGCATCGGCTAGGGCTTCTTGGGTGTGGGAAAATTCATCGCGCAAACGCTCATAACCTTGGGCCTCTTCAATGGGCGAAAGGTCTTGGCGTTGCAGGTTTTCAATTAACGCAACTTCTAAGGTTTCACGATCATCAAAGTCGCGAATTATAACTGGCAGTTCATGTACCTGTGCCAGTTGCGCTGCACGCCAGCGTCGTTCACCGGCAATTATTTCGTAACTGCCCTCAATGGTGGGGTGCGGCCTTACCAACAGTGGCTGCAAAACGCCTTTGGCACGGATGGAGTTTGCAAGGTTTTTTAATTCTTCTTCTTTGAACCCATGACGTGGTTGATATTTACCCGGATGTAAATTACCAAGCGCAATCTTTTTTTCTTTTTCTTGTACAACTTCGCTACGCTCGTGCGGTGCGGCACCGACATCTTCTTCATCATCGCCAAGCAATGCCGACAAACCACGACCCAAACCACGACCTTGGTTTTTTTTATTTTCCACCGACATAACAAACCTCGCTTATAAAATATTTTTTATACTACTGAATGGCCTTCGCGTTTTAATACCTCTCCGGCTAAATGCAAATATGCTTGGCTACCGCGACACGCGATATCATACATCAATACCGGCTTACCGAATGATGGTGCCTCGGAAACACGCACGTTGCGCGGAATAACTGTTTTGTAAACCTTGTCACCAAAATGTTCGCGCACATCACTTGCGACCTGGTCGGATAAATTATTTCTTTTATCAAACATGGTCAGCACGATGCCTTGTATTTCCAGTTCTGGGTTGAACGCTTTACGCACGCGCTCAATTGTTTTTATTAAATGGCTTACGCCTTCAAGGGCAAAAAATTCACACTGCAATGGAACCAGCACCGCTTGGGCGGCAATAAGCGCGTTAAGCGTCAACAGCCCAAGTGCCGGTGGGCAATCAATAAGGACATAATCATATTCATCGGCGTCAGTACCAATTGCGCTTTTTAATCTTGTTTCGCGCATTTCAACATCAACCAATTCAAGCTCGGCCCCCGAAAGGTCCATGCCGGCTGGAACAATATCAAGCCCGGGGATTCCGGTTGTATGAATTGCATCTTTTAATGACGCGCCACCGATTACCACTTGGTAGGTATCTATTTTTCTTTCGCGCCGATTAATGCCCAGCCCGGTCGATGCGTTGCCTTGGGGGTCCAAATCTACCAAAAGCACCCTTTGCTTGACCGCCGCCAAGGCGGTGGCAAGGTTAATTGCGGTTGTGGTTTTTCCCACGCCGCCCTTTTGGTTGGCCACTGCTATTATGCGCGGTTTTTTATTTTCGCTATTATCCATTTTTTTATAACCTATTGATTATAAAGGAGAAATATCCTTTATTTCGATAACGCAAGCGTCTTTATCGGTAATGCTGGGCCACGTATTTATTGTATCGGCGGGCATATTCCAGTGTTTCTGGGCAATGGTCAATTCATCTCTCCAGCTCTTTCCCTTCAAAAATAGGCATTTTCCTGTGGATATCCTGTGGGGAAGTGCCAGACCAAGCAGTTTTTCCAGTGGCGCCAGCGCACGCGCCACCACCACGTCTGCCCCTATGGGCTTGGCTTTTTCGATGCGCCCGGTGTGGATTTCGGCCCCTGCTTGGCACTCGCGATTAACGGTGGATAAAAATGTGGACTTTCTTTCATCGCTTTCCAATAAATGCACTTTTTTTCCACCGCCGAACTCTGGCCCCATTATGGCCAGAACCATTCCGGGGAACCCTGCCCCACTGCCAAGGTCAGCCACCACATCGTCTGGGCCTATATATTTAGCTAGCTGGGCTGAATCTAGAAAATGTCTGCCCCACACATCGGCCATGGTATCTGGCCCCACGAGATTTATTGCGCCTTGCCATTTTTCAAGTAATTGGGCGTAAACCTGCAGGCGTTCAATTACACGGTCATCAACGCCTGTTATGGACTGGAATTCTTTTGCGGTCATGCTTTTCTGGCCATTTCTAAGTTTCGTTCTGGGGTTTAGTTCTGGGATTTCGTTCTGGGGTGCCGTTCTGGGTAATTGTTTCACGTGAAACAATAGTATCCCTAGTTCGTTGCTTTAGCCAAATGTTTCACGTGAAACAATTCAGTCCAGACCCACCGTGCCAGTGGATCTGGTGGCGGGGCTGGCCTTCACGTGAGCCAAAAGCCGGGTCAGGGCCGCAGGCGTGACCCCAGAAATACGTGCCGCCTGCCCTATGGTGGCTGGCCTGACCGACACCAGCTTGTCCCTTACCTCGTTTGAAAGTCCGGGAATTGTGGCATAATCTATGTCATCTGGCAGGGCCATGCCCTCGTCCGCCCTAAATGCCCTAACATCGGCATCCTGACGGTAGATATAACTGGCGTACCCCGCTTCTATTTCCAGCTGGGCTGCTGTTAGCGGGTCTATTTCGCCCAACTCCGGCCAATGGCTGGCCAGCGTCTGAACGGTACT
>JAOUJU010000185.1 GCA_029883045.1 Rhodospirillaceae bacterium | reverse complement strand
GCTTAAAAACCTTAATATGGTGCCAATTTAACGCAGATATTGGGCAAAAGTTGCTTTCCTTGGGCCCGCAAATACTATATATTTTACCGTGAAAGCGGTTGTTTTATTTGAATAACCGTAGCAATTTTTAACATAAAAACAGGTGAGTTTAATTATGGGTAACGTTAACGCAAAAGATCCAGTTCCTGATGGCATAACAAAATATTACACAACCAAACAGCAGCCGGTAAATGAAAAAGGCTATGTTGGCTACAAAACCGAATGGGTTGAGTGGCACAAGGAAGTTCCTTACGAAACACCAAAAAAGCCTTAATGGCTCTTTCGTAATTTTCTATAAATAGCTTTGTCCGCGCGCACCATTTTAGGTCGCGCGGCTTTGCTTTGTAGCTAAATGAAAATGAATAAATGCTAATAGCGCAAATTTCAGACACCCATATCACCACCGCCGATGATGAAGATCCCAAATTTGCTGATCGCATCAAGGCGCTGGAATCTTTTGTTCGCCATATCAAAGTGCTGGATGAAAAACCTGATCTTATAATGCATACGGGCGATGTTACCCATGGCGGCTTGCCCGAATATTATGCAACCGTCAAAACCGCCATGCAGGGATTAGACATCCCGGTTTATTTTGCCCGGGGAAATCGCGATATTGCTGAAAACATGGTGGCTGGGCTAAAGGATTTTAGTGGCAAAATTGTTGATGGGTTTCTTATTTACAGCATTGATGGAAACCCTGTGCGCCTTATTGCCATGGACACCCACCACCGCGAGCACAACATGGGCACCACCTGTTCGGTGCGGTTGGGCATTTTGGATGAATTGTTAAAAAAGCAGCCCGATACCCCCACTGCACTTTTCATGCATCACCCCCCGTTTGAGGTAACCACGTCGAAATATCCGTTTCAATTTGACGACCCGGCATTGGCCGATGCTTTCTTGGACTTAATCGCCCAACACAAACAGGTCAGCCATATGTTTTGCGGTCACATGCACCGCCAATACGCAGTGCAATTGGCAACCTGCACCGCATCGTGCGTGCCATCGTTACCAGCTGATAACCGTTTGGGTGAATTTACGCCGGGCCAAGCAGATAAACCATTGTATCAACTTCACCGTTGGAATGGCAGCGGGTTTGATACTAAGTTGTGTGCAGTTGATTAGGCCGCATCAGCCCCTACTCCTACGCCATTAATAATCAATCCCTGCTTGTTAGCAGAAACATTTACCAAGTCACCGTCCACCACCTTGCCTTCCAAAATCATACCCGCCAATGGGTTTTGAATTGCGCGCTGGATGGTGCGTTTTAGTGGCCGTGCACCATAAACCGGGTCATAACCTTTTTCCGCTAACCATGATTTAGCCGCATCATCAAGATTGATGGTGATGGAACGATCTGCCAAAAGTTTTTCAAGACGGCCAAGTTGAATTTCAACAATGCTGGCCATGTTTTCCCTGAATAAACGATGGAACAATATTACCTCGTCCAAACGGTTAAGAAATTCCGGACGGAAGGCACGGTTTACTTCTTCCATTACTTCGCCGCGCACCTTGTCTGAATCTTCGCCTTCTTTTTGGTTGGCCAAAATTTCACCGCCCAGATTGGACGTAAGAATTATAACCGTGTTTCTAAAATCAACCGTGCGGCCATGGCCATCGGTCAAACGCCCGTCATCTAAAACCTGAAGCATTATATCAAAAACATCGGGGTGGGCTTTTTCGACTTCGTCAAATAACACCACCTGATAGGGCCTGCGGCGCACGGCCTCGGTCAAGGCGCCACCTTCTTCATAGCCAACGTACCCCGGCGGGGCACCAATAAGGCGCGCAACCGCGTGTTTTTCCATGTATTCCGACATATCAATGCGCAATAGTGCGCTATCATCATCGAACATAAACTCGGCCAAAGCCTTGGTCAGTTCGGTCTTGCCCACGCCGGTTGGGCCTAAAAACAAAAATGAGCCAATTGGACGGTTGGCATCTTGGATCCCGGCCCTCGCACGGCGCACCGCATTAGAAACCGAAATTAGGGCATCTTGTTGGCCGACGACGCGTTTGCGCAATTGTTCTTCCATGTTGATAAGTTTCTCGCGCTCGGATTCAAGCATCTTGTCAACCGGAATTCCGGTCCAGCGCGATACTATGCCTGCAATATGGGCATCGGTTACCGCTTCTTCTAATATGGAATGGTTTTCTGATTCTTCGGCATCAAGTAATTGTTTTTCTAATGCCGGAATACGGCCATATTGTAATTCACCAACTTTCTCAAACGACCCTTCACGCATGGCACGTTCTAGTTCGATACGTGCGCTATCTAGCTGTTCTTTTATATTGGTGGCACTTTTTAGCGCATTCTTTTCTTTTTCCCACTCATTGGTCAGGGCAAAAGATTTTTCCTGCAAGTCGGAAAGTTCAATTTCGATTGCCTTAAGGCGCTCTTTTGATGCCTGATCGGTTTCTTTTTTTATGGCTTCGCGTTCAATTTTTAGCTGAATTATGCGTCGATCAAGCTCATCAATTTCTTCTGGTTTGGAATCAACCTGCATACGCAGGCGCGATCCGGCCTCGTCCATCAAGTCAATTGCCTTATCGGGCAAAAACCTGTCAGTAATATAGCGGTTTGATAATGTGGCAGCAGCGACCAAGGCACCATCGGTTATGCGCACCCCGTGGTGCAGTTCGTATTTATCCTTGATACCGCGAAGTATCGAAACCGTATCTTCGACCGTTGGTTCCTTTACAAATACCGGTTGGAACCTGCGCGCTAAGGCTGCGTCTTTTTCAACGTGTTTGCGGTATTCATCCAACGTGGTGGCACCAACGCAATGCAATTCACCCCGGGCCAATGCTGGTTTAATAAGGTTCGATGCATCCATTGACCCTTCAGCCGCACCGGCACCAACCAGTGTGTGCATTTCATCAATGAACAATATTATTTCACCACCAGCGGCTTCGACTTCTTTTAATACAGCTTTTAAACGTTCTTCAAAATCACCGCGGAACTTAGCGCCTGCAACCAATGCGCCAAGGTCAAGCACCATAAGGCGTTTGCTTTTAAGGTTTTCCGGAACGTCGCCCGAAACAATACGGTTGGCCAGCCCTTCGACGATGGCGGTTTTACCAACACCGGGCTCACCAATAAGCACTGGGTTATTTTTTGTACGTCTGGAAAGAACCTGAATAGTGCGGCGAATTTCTTCGTCCCGTCCTATAACTGGGTCAATTTTTCCCTCTGCGGCTGCGGTGGTTAGGTCGCGCGCATATTTTTTAAGGGCATCAAATTGGTCTTCGGCATTAGCGCTGTCGGCGGTGCGCCCTTGGCGTAAATTTTCAATAGCACTATTTAATGCCTGCGCCGTAAGGCCACAATCTTTCAAAATGCGCCCGGCATCGGTTGTGTTGGCTAACGTTACAGCCAACAATAAACGTTCAACCGTTACAAAACTGTCGCCCGCCTTTGTCGCAACCTGAACAGACTGATCAAGAATACGGGCAAGCTCGGTTCCCATGTACATTTGTCCGGCGCCCGATCCCTCGACCGAGGGTATTTTAGAAAGGGCAGTTTCGGTGCTCGTCAGCGCTTTTTTACTGTCCCCGCCAGCCGCATTAATAAGGTTGGCACACAATCCTTCTTCGTCATCCAATAGCGCTTTTAGCAAATGAACGGGTGTTATTTGCTGATGGTTTGAGCGCAAGGCAATTGTCTGGGCTGCTTGCAAGAAGCCTTGGGAACGCTGGGAGAGTTTTTCCAAATCCATGACTGGGCCTCATATTAAAACTGGTGGATACTGATAATTATTTAAGTTTATATGGTAAATATGTCCTGATATCTTATCTGCGCAAGGCTTATGAACATATTCATTGGGGGGTTTTTTTGTGAAAATAACAGCTATTTACAGGTATCCGGTAAAAAGCCTGCCCGGCGAGGGTCTAGCCCGGGCAGAACTGGTATCAGGCATTGGGATTCCCGGTGATAGGGTATTTGCCTTTGCCAAATCAGGCGGGCCAGCCAGCAACGATGGTGGCATCAGGGGGGGCGAATGGCAGGCAAAAGCGGCCTTTCATGTGCTGGCAACCGATCCGCGACTGGGGCTTATAATGTGCCGTTTTGACGGGGGCTTGGGCTCCATCAGCCTTACGTTTCCCGATGGGTCCAGTGCGCATACATCCATATCGGATCACAATGCATCAAAATCTATGGGTGAAATGGTGGGTAAATTTTTAGGTCTAACAAAGCACGAGGCCCCAATATTGGTCCATGGTCGCAAGGTCGGGTTTTTTGATACCCTTGATGGTGAGGTTTCAATTCTTAATCT
>JAOUJU010000184.1 GCA_029883045.1 Rhodospirillaceae bacterium | reverse complement strand
ATCATCATGCAGCGGTGTTGGGGTCAGGCGCAGGCGCTCGGTTCCGCGTTCGACGGTTGGATAATTAATGGGCTGAACATAAATATGGTGAAAATTCATCAATTCATCAGACGCCTGTTTGCACAATACCGGATCACCAACCAATACCGGAACAATATGGCTTTCGGAATCCATTACTGGCAGCCCAGCATCGGAAAGTTTTTTCTTTAATGTAGCTGCGCGCTCTTGATGTTTAATCCGCAGTTCATTGTGTTCTTTTAAGTATTTTATATTGGCGCGACATGCCGCGGCAACGGCAGGCGGGGTAGATGTGGAAAAAATAAAACCACTACCATACGAGCGAACAAAGTCACACATGTCGGCACTACCGGCGATATAACCACCAATCACACCGAATGCCTTGGCCATGGTTCCTTGAATGATGGTTATGCGGTGCATCTGCCCATCACGTTCGGCAACCCCGGCGCCACGATCGCCATACAGGCCAACCGCATGAACCTCGTCAAGAAAGGTCATGGCTTTGTATTTTTCGGCCAAATCACATATTTCCTTGATGGGTGCGATATCGCCATCCATTGAATAAACAGATTCAAAGGCAATAAGTTTAGGGCGATCTATGTCTATGGTTTTTAAAATACGCTCAAGATCATCAAGATCATTGTGGCGGAAAATATGTTTTTCCGCGCGCGAATGACGAATGCCTTCAATCATGGAATTGTGGTTTTTGGAATCGGAAATAACAACACAATTAGGAACCAAAGAACAGATGGTTGAAAGGGTTGTCAGGTTTGCAATCCACCCTGAACCAAACGCAAGCGATGCTTCGGTGCGGTGAAGATCGGCAATTTCCTTTTCAAGTAAAACATGCTGATGGGTGGTGCCGGAAATGTTTCTGGTACCACCAGCACCGACGCCATAGTTTGCGGTGGTGTCAATCATTGCCTTGATGGCATCTGGGTTTTGTCCCATGCCCATGTAATCGTTTGAACACCAGACAGCAATATCGCGAATTTCACCATCTATGTGCGCTTTGGCGTAGGGAAATTTGCCCGCTTGGCGTTCAAGGTCAGCAAAGACCCTGTATCTTCCCTCAGTTTTTAATTCACCGATTTTGTCGGCAAAAAACTTGTTATAATCCATTAACTCCTCCGAGGGGGTCAAAAGCACCTAAATATAAGCGCCTTAATACGTTATAAGTTTTCCGTATTTTATGCACTTACGGGCGCTTGGCCTAGCGGCTTTTATTTTTAATTGCCCCTATAATAAGGGAATCTGGCGCTTTTGGGCAAGAACCACAAAAATCATACTAAAATAGCCTGAAAACAGCCGTTTTTCTAGCTATCTAAGGCCTTGGTCGCTTACCCAGTTTTCTGTTTCTTCTAATGCGCGGGCAAATGATGCAAACATTTCCGCTATTTCTTGTTCGCTGATAATCAGTGGCGGGGAAAATGCAACGGTGTCACCCATTGCCCTTAGTATCACACCTTCGGTTTGTGCTTGGGCAACCAAATGCGTACCGACACCATGCTTTGGGTCAAATGCCTCTTTGGTGTTTTTGTTTTTAACAACTTCAATTGCCCCGACCAAACCAACACCACGAACTTCGCCGACCAGTGGGTGAGAGGCAAAGCTCTTAAGGCCATCTTGAAACCGTGGTGTTTTTGCCTTTACCTCAGCAACAATATCGCGCTCTTCATAAATATTGAGCGTTTCCATTGCTACTGCTGCACCTAACGGATGGCCGGAATAGGTATAGCCATGGCCCAGTGGGCCGTTTCTAGCGCTTCCTGCCACTAAGCCAGCAAACACATCTTCAGAAACAACAAGCGCAGAAATGGGCGCATAGGCAGATGAAAGCGCTTTGGCCATGGTAATCATATCGGGGCGAATACCATATGTTTGTGATCCCCACATGTTGCCGGTGCGTCCGAACCCACATATGACCTCATCGGCAACAATAAGAATATCGTATTTATTCAACACGGCTTGAATTTTTTCAAAATAAGTTTTTGGCGGAACAATAACCCCACCGGCACCCATTACTGGCTCCATAAACATTGCCGCTATTGTTTCGGGGCCTTCTTTTAAAATAAGTTTTTCAAGATTATCTGCTAGGCGAGATGCAAAATCTTCTTCTGTTTCACCGTCATTGGCAAAACGGTAATGATGTGGGCAATCGGTATGGATAATTCCCGAAATGGGAAGATCAAAATCGTTTTGACAGACTGGTAATCCGGTTAATGAAGCAGCAGCGACAGTAACCCCGTGGTATGCCTTTATTCTAGAAATGATTTTCTTTTTTTCGGGTTTTCCCCGTGTATTATTAATGTACCAGATAAACTTTATTGCCGTATCTACGGCTTCAGAACCTGAGTTAGCAAAAAATACTTTTGAACCAGAACGATTAAGTGGTTCGGGCGCCAGTTTTATCAGTCTTTCAGCCAGATCAATTGTTACCTCGGGCGCTTTGCCGGTAAAATTATGGTAAAAGGCAAGACGCTCCATGCTGGCGATTGCGGCTTTTACCAGTCGTTTTTCGCTCCACCCTAATGAGGTGCACCACAGGCCCGACATTCCCTCAATGTAACCTTTGCCATCTTCATCAAAAACCCTTACTCCGTCGCCACTTTTTATAACCAGCGGTCCATTTTTAAGATGCGCCTCAAGATTGGTGTAGGGGTGAATTTGGCTGGCAACATCACGCGCAGCGTATGAATTAGGCAACAAATTTTTAGGAATTATTTTATTGTTATTGCTCAACTTGAATTCTCCAACAAACGTGCATTAGCGCAAGAATAACATTAGTAGCACGCCAAAAGTTTATTGGGAAAGCGATAAGAACAAAACAATAATATGTTGATTATACCTTGGTTTTGCCAAGGTTAGTGGCACCCGGAAAAAGCTGGGTAGATGCACCAGAAGGGGCGGACGATTCCTGATCAAGGCGCCAGCCTATAATTTGCGCTGCACCGTAAGCAAAACCAAACAGCACGGCCCCCAAAATTACTATGACTGCCCAGTTTCCTAATGTTCGTTGGTTGACTAATAGATTTTTCTGACGGGGATGAAGGTGGCGACCAAAATAAAATATAAGAAAGTAGCGTTTCCCCAGCAACGGAAAAACGGTGTTTATATCTACAAGAAAGTGGCCCCTGTTTTCTGAGCCATTAGCGCCATTACTACTGTCATTCTGGCTGGACATGCCATTACCCCCGTTTATACATGCCAATTCTACATCTAGACCATATATCGTGGGGTATTAATAAATTGTAACCAAGTTGTTTTGTGAAATCGCTAACCACCCCACCACCAAATCATCTCTTGGTAGCGGGGTGGTTTTGGCTACTGTTTGCTTTTGTCGTAATCGTGGGGGCAATCTTCGCCTTTGTAACCACCTCTGAAATCATTCATGGCGAAGTTTGGGATCCATTTTTTTACAACGCCTTCCATTTCCTTATGCATGGCGTCTCTATCGGCGGGGGCCATGTCGGAATAGGCTTGGGAGTGCATCATGCCTCCACCCATCATCCACCCCATCATGTGTCCGTCGTTTTTGTATCCGCCAGATGATCCTCCGGTGCCATGGGCAAAAACCGGAACCGCAAGAAGCAACAAACCGGTGATAGCAACCGCGCTAAATGCTGTTAGCTTTTTCATTTTATCCTCCTGTGGGCATATATTTTAACTGATTATATTATCACCCTCTAATGTGGCATAATTAGGACTCAAATTAAGGCGCTTTGAACACAATGGCGCGCCAGCCATCAAGTGGTTAATGCTGGTAAAAAATGCAAGTAAATAAAAACCGGCTTTATGCGAATTTATTATTTTCCACCGTGGTCTTTTGACCACTTAAGCGGGTCGGAAAGAAAATCTCTGACACCTTGAATTGCTTCAGGGGAAAATGAGTTTTCCTTTTCGGCAACCTCTAGCACATCCCACCATGTGGCCAGATAATGCATATTAACACCGCTTTTTTTCAAATCGTCCAGTGCGCCGGGAAATGCGCCGTAAAAAAATACGACAAATGCATCAGATACCGTGGCACCGGCTTTTCTAAGGGCATCAATAAATGTTATTTTGCTTGCTCCATCGGTAGCCAAGTCTTCAACCAGCAAAACATGACTTCCTTCGGGCATGTTGCCTTCTATCTGGGCATTGCGGCCAAATCCTTTTGGTTTTTTGCGAACGTAAAGCATAGGCTTGTCTGTTAACTGTGAAATCCATGCTGAATAGGGGATGCCTGCGGTTTCGCCACCTGCAACTGCATCAATTTTGGCAAAGTCACTTTCACGTTTTAGTGTTTCAACCGCCAAT
>JAOUJU010000182.1 GCA_029883045.1 Rhodospirillaceae bacterium | reverse complement strand
TAATTCCCGTAGCCTTGATATTGGGCGGTGTTGCGCTGGCGGCATTTTTATGGGCGCTTAAATCAGGGCAATTTGAAGATATGGAAGGTGCTGCCAACCGTATTTTATTTGACGATGATGTGCCGGAACAAAATACCGAAAAACCGGGCAAGGCAAAACCAGGCTATTCCCCAAAACAATCACAAAATTAGCCATGTGCTGTGTGCATAGCTAATGCAAGCAATTGCCGTACCTTCATAAAGCTGCATTGCTCTATATTGCACGCAACTAATGCGATAGCACGATTTTTAAAAAAGGAAAAAACCATGAATTCCAACGAAATACATATTCCATCAGGGTCGGTACGCGCCTTTGCGTTAGCCCTGCTTTCAATAATTACCAACACTGTAAACGCAGTTAAAAAAGAGATTGGCTACCGTTCCGCTGTACGTGAACTTCAATCTATGAGCAATAGAAACCTGAGCGACATGGGCATCGAACGCCATGAAATAGAACGCCTTGTTCGCACTAGTGCGGATGTATCAATCGCGTCACTTAAAAGCGAAGCTGAGGTAATTAATTTTCCAGTTGCCAGCGAAACTGCGGAAAAAGACCTGGTTGCTGCTTAATGCTTTGGCATATGCCTAAGTAGAAAGAAGTGTCAGGCCCGCAGCGCCAGCAAATACTATGGCGAAGCCTACCCATTGCATCGGTTTTATTGGTTCTTTTAAAACCAAGCGGGCTAAACCAACCGTAACTACACCGTAAGCAGCGCTACCAACCGAAGCAATCGCCGTATTGCCCGTGCCGTGGGCGGAAAATAACGCGACAAAACCGATGCTATCTACAATTCCCATTGCGATTAATAGCATCCACATTTTTTTATCAATATTGCCAATGCGCAGGCCTGACCTAATATAAAGGGCCAATAACAAAACCACGATTGAGATAATTCGCGAAAACCATATTACCTCAACCTCGCCTGAGCGGCTTATTGCTTCTTCCATAGCCAAAAAAGTAAAAGCAAAAATAATTGCGGCAGACCCCGCCAGCAAAATACCGCTGTTAATTGTCCCCATGGCATGGACTTCGCTGTATTCTGTTTTGTAACCAATTCTGGCCACAATCCAGACCCCGCCAATGGTTGCGCTAATTGCCGCAGCCAGTGGAAAGGTAAGGTTTAGATCACCCATGAACATTACTATTAGAACAAGCGGTAATGGATAGCTTGCGGTTACCGGAACAACTATTCCCAACGGGCCCTGGGCAAGAGATTTATAAAGCAAGGTCGCGGCCCCGGCAGAGGCAACCCCTGAAATTACGCTAAGCACCAATGTGGTTGGCTGCCATAAAAGTTCAATATCGCCTGCAAGCGCTAGTGGGGTCAAAACCAAAACAGAAACTATATAAAGGATGATTAGAACCTGTACCGGGCCAAGGGCGCGCGACATATAACGTGCAAAAAAATCACCGGTTCCCCAGCAAAGCGCAGTTATTAATCCTAATAATCCCGGGTTCAAGCGCGACCATCCCCTATAGTGCCATGTAATAATTTATTAGAGGACATCAATCTTGTCGCCCGACGGGTCTTCGTTTTGCACCCTTTTTTTCTGCCATCAGGCACAAAAAATCATGCGCTATGGTGGCAGCGGCAATGGCGGTAATTTCAGATACGTCATATGCTGGCGATACCTCAACCATATCCATACCAACTAAATTAAGTGCGCCAATCGCGCGTACTATTTCTAACGCTTGGGCGGTGCTTAAGCCACCTGATACCGGTGTTCCGGTGCCGGGTGCAAAAGCAGGGTCAAGGCAATCAATATCAAACGTAAGATATGTTTTTTTATCAGCCACCCGTTCAAGTATGGCTTTGATTGTTTCATCTGTTCCGTTTTTGTGAACCCACGGCGCGCTTAAAATATCAAAGCCGTGGTCGGAATCGTTGTGGGTTCTAATTCCAACCTGCATTGAATGGTCCATATCCAGCAGACCTTCGTTTTTGGCGCGCAAAAACATCGAACCATGGTCAAAGCGAATACCGTCATCATCCCATGTATCAGGGTGGGCATCAAAATGTAGCAATGCCACCGGCCCGTGTTTTTTGGCGATGGCGCGCAAAATAGGGTAGGTAACAAAATGGTCGCCACCGAATGTCAGTGGAACAACATCTGCGTTAACAATGCGGGAAATATGTTTTTCTATTGTGGTGATAACAGCATCAGGATAATGCGCCTCAACAAAACAATCACCGCAATCAACCACGGCTAAATGTTCGAACGGATCAAAACCAAAAGGAAATGCTTTTAATTCAGCCAGCTGTACCGATGCCGCACGAATTGCGCGCGGACCCAAGCGTGCGCCGGGGCGATAGGTAACGGCGCTGTCAAAGGGTATACCGCTGACCGCTACGTCCACACCAGTTAAATCATCTGTGTATTTACGCCTAAGAAAGCTAAGTGCACCCGCATGGGTTAGCTCGGGCCACCGACCATAAATATCGTCTTTGCGAAATGCCTGATCACCGCTTTTTTTGTCTGCCATTGTTTGCTTGCCCCTTGCCTTGTAACCGATGGATATCTAGCAAATCAAAGTATATCCCTGAGTTTGAAATATGCCATTGATAAAACCAGTAATGGTTTACGCATCAATTCCCCGCCGGGGAACGACATATGGGGAATTCGGGTAAATACGTCAAATCGTTCGGCTGTTCCTTGTACGGCTTCAGCCATTAGCTTTCCGGCCAGACCGGTAAAAAGTATTCCATGGCCTGAAAAACCGTGGGCAAAATATATGTTTTTGGCCGCCCGGCCAAAATGGGGCAGGCGGTTAACCGTAATGGCAACATTGCCGCCCCAAGCATAATCAACACGCGCATCTTTTAGTTGCGGATATATCTTGCGCATGGAATTTCCCATGGTTTGCTTTAAATCAAACGGTACAATCCCCGAATAACTTACTCGCCCACCAAACAATAATCTCTTTTCTGCCGACAGGCGCCAGTAATTAAGCACAAAGTTTATATCAACCACACCTTCGTCATCGCGTATCAGGCTACGGGCCATGTCATCACTTAACGGTTCGGTCGCAACAATGAATGTTCCAACCGGCATTATTTTTTTTGTTGCCTTGGGGTCAAGTTTATTAAGGTATGCATTGGCGCACATTATTACGTGGTCACACTTAACATTGCCAAATGGGGTGGAAACAATCGGCTTATCGCCGGGCTGAATGTGGGTTGCGGGGGTTTCTTCGTAAATTATTGCGCCATTTTCTTCGGCCGCAGCGGCCAAACCAAGGGTATAGTTAAGCGGGTGCAGGTGCCCACTTTGTGGGTCTGATAAGGCACCAATGTATTTATGGCTTCCGACCCGTTCAAACGCTTGTTCGCGGTCAAGCATTTGCAGGCCTTCGTAGCCAGTTTCAGTTTCAAGTTCTTCCTTGGTTTGGGCAAGTTCACGCATCTGGCGCGGTTTTATGGCCATCATCAGGTGGCCCCATTTCAGGTCGCACTTGATATTATGTTTGTTTACGGTGTCGAGCAGTAGTTGCTTGGAATACAAGGCCATATCCCAAAGCTTTTTTGTGTCATCGCGCCCGACAATGGAATAAAGGTCGCGCACGCCCTTGTTGTATCCAATTATTGCCTGCCCGCCACTGCGCCCGGATGCGCCCCAGCCAACTTTATGGGATTCCAACACCACAACGTTATATCCCTGCTGGGCCAGATGCAGCGCCGCCGAGGTTCCGGTGATGCCAGCACCAATTACGCAAACGTCACACGATATATCACCTTCAAGATGGTGACGTTTGCCAGCAGGGTTGGCGGATGCTGCATAATATGAATCTGCGTGGCGATCGTTATGAATGGTGCTCATGCGTAAGATGTCCATTATATTCTAATATTAGCATTGTAAAAAAATATAGGAGCGCAAACTATAAAATAACAATAATTACTATAATTCGTTGCTATATAGGGGTAAATTATGGTTAATTAAAAGTAATAAACGGCATTTATCCCCCTTGCCGCAACATATTTTGCCATGATAGTGTTGAAAATAATCATCACTTGGGGTTATTTGCTAGTATAAACCGCTCGTGGCACAGGTAAAGCCGAAAGCTTATAAAAATGCGCACCAAACCAGTTGTTGCTGTTTCAACATGCGTCAAAGATATTGGCGGGTTTGACTATTTTTGCGTAAATGACAAATACATTTCCGCTCTTATGTTAGCCGCAGACGTTATCCCAATATTATTGCCACCAGTTGGTAGCAATCTGGAAATTGATGAAATATTGGAAATATGCGACGGATTGTATCTGACTGGAAGTGTTTCAAACGTGGAGCCGCATCATTACGGAGGTGAAGCCAGTGAAGCAGGAACCCTGCATGACCCAAT
>JAOUJU010000181.1 GCA_029883045.1 Rhodospirillaceae bacterium | reverse complement strand
TAACCTTGCCGCCAACAGCGGTTACAAACATTTGTAAAAGCGCACTTGAGGTTGCGCCATCAACGTCATAATCACCAAACACACCAATTAATTCCGCATTAATTATGCCATCGGCAATTCGTCCTGCGGCCTTTTCCATATCAAGCAAATGTGCTGGATCAGGAAGGTGGGTTTTTAATTTTGGATCAAGAAAGTCTTCGGCTTCATCAAGCCCGATGCCCCGCCTGGCCAATACACCGCCAACAATTTCAGGAACACCAAGACGCTGGGAAATAGCCATAGCCATACGCTCATCCGTTCCCCTGACGGTCCAACGCCGATTGCTTAGCGATAATTTACCATTAAGTGGATCGGTATCTGCATTACTTTCTGGCATGAAAAAGCCTTCTGGTGGCGATGGCTAAAAATCCTCGATGCGTATCATGCAGGGGGTTTCGGTTACTTTTTCCAAAGCTGCTATTTGGTTTATAGCGCTTACCATATTGGCCTCAGCGGTATCATGGGTGGTAATAACAACCGGAACCGGCTCGCCCGGGTCACGAACACGCTGCAATAAGGATTCAATTGATACATCATTATCGCGCAGTGCAGCGGCTACATCGGCAAATACGCCCGGTTTATCAACCAGCATAAGGCGCACATAATATGCCCCAACCCGATCAGATATTGGTCTGGTTGGAATGCTTTCTAAATCATCAACCGGCAAAGCAAAAGTGGGGACCGAAATTCCCCGCGCAATATCAACAATATCAGCCACCACTGCAGATGCGGTTGGCCCCTCGCCTGCACCGCGGCCTTCTTGCATTATGGTATCAATAAAATCTCCATCGCAAACAACGGCATTAAATACACCCTCGACAGTGGCGATGGGTGATTTAACCGAAACCATGCACGGATGAACGCGCTGTTCAATTGTACCATTGTCACGCGAAGCAATGCCCAGCAGTTTTATTTTATAACCAAGCTCAGTTGCAAACTGAATATCAATGGCGCTGATATGGCTAATGCCTTCTACGTGAACAGCTGAAAAATCAACCACCGTTCCAAATGATACCGATGCAAGAATTGCCAGCTTGTGCGCGGCATCTATGCCATCAATATCAAAACTGGGGTCAGCCTCGGCATAGCCTAGCTTTTGCGCATCGCTAAGCACATCATTAAACGCACGCCCACTTTCGCGCATGGTGGTAAGTATATAATTGCACGTGCCGTTAAGAATGCCATAAACGTGGCTCAGTGAATTTGCCGCCATCCCTTCGCGGATTGTTTTTATTATAGGGATACCACCGGCTACCGCTGCTTCATAATTAAGCGACACACCCTTGCTTTCGGCTAGACGTGCCAGCTCAAAACCATGGTGCGCAATAAGCGCCTTGTTAGCGGTTACAACATGCTTGGCAGATTCCAATGCGGCCATAACCGCGTCTTTAGCGGCGCCTTCGGAACCACCAATAAGTTCAACGAATACATCTGCGTCTGATGTGCGGGCCATTTCCACCGGATCTGAATACCATTGAAATGCTGAAATATTGACGCCACGGTCTTTGTTTTGCTCGCGCGATGAAACGGCCACAATTTCAACCGCTCGACCAGAACGCTTAGCAATTACGTCGGCATGACTTTGCAATACTTTGACGGCCCCAACACCAACCGTACCTAGGCCGGCAATGGCAATTTTTATAGCTGCAGGCATTACCTTGACTCCGCGCGTTTTTTTTCTGCGTCTTCGATTACCTTGTCATAATTATCAAGGAATGCTTTAACCGAACGAACCGCCTGACGTGAGCGATGCTTGTTTTCCACCAATGCCAAACGCACAAACCCATCACCGTGTTCACCAAAACCAATTCCCGGCGCTACTGCAACCTGTGCTTCACTTAGCAACAGTTTTGAAAATTCGATAGAGCCCAAATGTGCAAATGCTGGCGGTATTGGTGCCCATGCAAACATGGTAGCAAGAGGAGAAGGAATATCCCACCCCGCACCTTTTAATCCGTCAATCAATACGTCGCGGCGCTCTTTGTAAAGTGTGCGCACGGTTTCAATGCAATCTTGCGGCCCATTAAGTGCTGCCGTTGCTGCCACCTGAATTGGGGTAAACGCACCATAATCAAGATATGATTTAATCCGCGTTAAAGCGGCAATAAGGTCTTTGTTGCCTGCGGCAAAACCAATGCGCCAACCCGGCATGGAATACGTTTTAGACATTGAGGTGAATTCAACCGCAACGTCTTTGGCACCCTTGACCTGTAAAATAGATGGTGGCGGGTTACCATCAAAATATATTTCCGAATAAGCAAGGTCGGATAAAACATAAATTTGATGATGACGGCAAAAATCAACAACCTGTTCATAAAAACCAATATCCACAACCTCTGCCGTTGGATTGTTAGGATAATTAATAACCAACATCTTTGGTTTAGGGTGTGAATGGTTGACCGCAGCCTCAAGGGCTGCAAAAAAATTCTGATCTGCCGCCACCGGAATATTTTGTACCGAGGCCTCGGCAATAATAAATCCGAATTGATGGATGGGATAGCTTGGGTTAGGCACAAGTATAACATCGCCAGGGCTGGTAACGGCACTGGCAAGGTTGGCTAGCCCCTCTTTCGATCCAAGGGTTACTATTGCTTCTTTTTCTGGGTCTAGCGTCACGCCAAAACGACGCTCGTAATAAGCAGCGAACGCTTTGCGTAATCCGGGAATACCGCGCGAATTTGAATAACCGTGGGTTTTCGGATTTTTTACCGTTTCTACTAATTTATCGACAATATGCTGGGGTGTGGGCTGGTCAGGGTTGCCCATGCCGAAATCTATAATGTCCTCACCATTCGCACGGGCACGCGCCTTCATTGCGTTTACCTCGGCAAACACATATGGCGGCAAGCGCTTTATACGGTGAAATTCGTGTTCCATTACCAAGTTTTGTCAGACGGTGAAAGGTTTAACAAGAGAGAAATGGTGTAGCAATACCAGCCCATACACATTTATGGCGCCAGATATATCTCAACCCTGCGGTTTCCGGCCTCGCCCGATGGCATTACCTCAAAATAAAGCGGAACCGTATCGGACACAGCATGAACCTTAATCTGGTCTTCCGCCACACCTACATTTTTAAGTGCAACCGCTACACTATTTGCCCGTGCGGTAGACACCTGAAAGTTAGTCATAGCGTGCTGAACATAATCCATATCCGACGTTCTAGAGCTGGCATGGCCGATAACAAATAGCGAGCCGCCACGTTCACGCAGCAATTGGGCCGATGCTGCTATAATGCTGCTATCGCGCGAATTTAGGCTATCTGAATTGTTATCGAAATAAATTGTGGCAACCCTTAACATGCCACCGACATTAGCCGAGCCACCTTCCCCGGTGGTGGTATTGCCGGGAACCGGAAACTGTACAGCCGAACCAGACGAAGCCACGCTTGGTGCTACCGATGTCATGGGTGCACGGGCTGCCTGCTGGGTCGATTGAGCGGAAGAAGTTGGAACAAACGGATCCTCAACGCCATCCGATGAAATAACGATGGTATCAAATGTTGCCCTATCACCCATTTGATTTGCGCTGCCACGAACCCGAATATCAGGTTCAGGTGGTGGTGCTTCGTTTGAAAAACGCGGCTGAATAACCGATGCCGGGCCAGTGTCAGCTGGCATCTTGGGTGCATTAAATACAGGTTCTGCTGGTGGGGCCTCTGCCATGCGCGCGCTTGGTTCTGGTGCGCTTGCGATTTGCTGCTGTTGCCTGATAATTGGTTGTGGTGCGGGTGCTGCTGGTGTAACCGCAACGGCTGGCGCCGAAGCTGGTGGTGGGGCTTCGTTTATTTTTGTGGCCTCAGCCGAAAGATAATCAGTTGGTTCGCTTTGGCGTTGAATTGGCGCAGACGCATAGTTACCAGAAGACGTATCTGCAGAAAGACCGCTATCGCTGCTGTTCGCCATATCACGATCGGCGGGTTTTGGTGCCGAGGCATCGGCTGAAAGACCCTGATTGCTATCAGTTGCAGCAGCGTCACCAGACCCTTCCGGCACGGCGGCATCATCTGCGAAGAAATCCCACTTTGTTGGGTTTAAGGCATCTGGAACAGTGATTGTAGAACAGCCAGTAAGCATCAAGCCAAGGGCAACAATTGCCGCCCCGTTTCTTGTGGTCTTGCTTAGGATGGTATTGGCGACGCTATTATTATTGCGACGTATATTGCTGTCGTTCTTCATTGAGAAGCCCCTGGATAACCGTGAGAAATAAAACACTGTCTATTAATGCCACAGTGGACGGATTTAGTTAACAATTTTCAAATAATACAGGCTAAAACCAGCAAAAACCTATGAAAAACACATTAAAAACATCAAAAAATAGCCATTTAGGATGAGAAACACCACTAAAACCAAGCCCAATCACA
>JAOUJU010000180.1 GCA_029883045.1 Rhodospirillaceae bacterium | reverse complement strand
CAGCGGGCCAAGGCCTCAACCGAAATAAGCTCTTTGGTTTTCATGTCAATGCGGGGTTGAAAATATGGATGAATGGCCCCGCGTTCAATGGCGGTCGCCAGCTCGTCTACCGAAGGCATCTCATCGCTGCCCGTGGGCGTAAAAAGTTTTTTTCGTTTAGCGCTGCCTGAAATTATGGTTTCTAGCGCCCTTATATTAAATGGTTTTTCTAATGAACCGCGAACATGAATATTGCTACTTTCGGCAAGTTCGCGGGCCGAACGCAAAACGCCTGAATCAAATGCGCTGACCAATACCAATGATGTCTGGCTTTTTTTCTTGCTCAAGGAACGAATTATTTCAATTCCATCAATATGGGGCATTTGCAAATCAAGAACAATTATATCTAAATCGTTTGAATATAATTTATCAAATTTTCTGGAATCGGTGGTGGATGTTACCTTAAAACCTGATCGTTTTGCCATTATGGAAACCAATTTGCATAGTTCACGGTCATCATCGACCACTAACATGGTTGGCTGGCGCACAGATCGATATGCTGCGCCATGCATATTTTGGTTTTGCGGTAAAAAAATATCCGTTGTTTTATTCATTTTTATACCAAACGATTAAAAGTTTTATTCTTTATATTTTTGCGCCCCCCGCAGGTGATATTTAACTACTCAAAAAATGTTACGGCCCGGTTTCCAGCAGCCTGTTTATGGTATCAATAAAATCATCAATCTTGATTGGTTTGGCAACAAACGCATCAAAGCCTGCTTCATCTATTTCATAATCATTGTCATCAATTGAAAAAGCCGTCACTGCAATTATGGGTATGTTTTCTGTCTGTGGATCATTTTTTATTATACGGGTTAATTCCGTGCCCGACATTCCCGGTAGTTGAATGTCCATAATAATAAGGTCAGGGTGTTCGCTAATTGAAAGCTCAACCGCGTCACTGCCATCATTCGATAGTATGGTTTTGAACTTATGTCTTTTAAGCAAATCAGTAAAAAAACGCATGTTGGTTTTATTGTCTTCAACAATAAGGATGCTTTTTTGCACGTGAAATAACCCTTGTTAAAATATTGGCACTATCGCAACTATTAAATTGATATCGCGATTGGCCTGTACAATTTCAACTAGAAACTTATCCTTAGGCACAACTACTGCCATTTGCATTTTGCAAATAAAACCCCTTTCAGGGGGGGGCTGAAAGGGGAAAGTTTTATTCTGTTATAATGGATGCCTTAAATTGCGGCTTTACATAAACGCCATTCCAGCAACCATCACAATAAAAGCAACGGCTGCAATTATGGCGGTAGCGCCCACCGGAATAAGCATCAATAACGGCCAATGCCGGCGCGGCGGGGCACCCTTAAAGTATGATGTGTACTCAGGAATATAAGGTTGCATTTTATGCCTCCTTTCAAATTACCTGCACAATCTAAGCTGCCAAGGGCTATGCCCAAAGCAGCGAGAAATTATAGCATATTTGACTGTAATGGTCATTATATAGTATGCAACATAGATGTAATAGACTGAAAATAAATGATTTTTTATTTTTCTATTCTATCCATCCGCCACCCAGCATGCGATCACCCGAATAAAAAACGCAAGCCTGACCCGGCGCAACGCCGGCAAACGGCTGGGCTAGTTCAACCTTTGCCCGACCATCGCTTAATGGCGTGATTTTAGCCCCAATTGGCGGCTGGGCTGAGCGCAGCTTGACTATACATTCAAAACCACCGCCGGGTATTTCATCACCATCACCCAACCAATTGATATTTCGAATTGTAAGATTATTTTTTAAAAGTGCCTCTTTTGCCCCAACAATCACGCGCTGGGTTTTGCTGTCAACTGCCACAACATAAAGAGGATCGGGTGCGCTAATGCCAATGCCTTTTCGCTGGCCAACCGTAAAACCCAGTATGCCATCGTGCTTGCCCAATATATTGCCATCCATGTCAACAATATCACCGGGCAACTCTGCCCCAGGTTTTAATTTTTCAATAATGTCGCGGTATTTTCCTTCGGGGACAAAACAAATATCCTGACTGTCGGGCTTGCTTGCCACTGGCAGATTAAGACGCTGGGCCTCGGCCCGGGTTTCGGTTTTGCTGGCGGCCCCCAATGGAAACCATAATTGTTCAAGGGCGCTTCGCGGCGTTGAAAACAAAAAATAGCTTTGATCGCGGCTGTCGTCGCTGCCTTTTAAAAGCTGTGCCCCGCCTACGCCATCGCCACGGCGAACATAATGCCCGGTAACCAATGCATCGGCACCTAATTCGCGCGAACGCAGCAGCAAATCTGAAAATTTTATTGTATCATTACACGTTACGCACGGTATTGGGGTTTGCCCTGCAATATAGCTTGCGGCAAATGGTTCCATTACCGCTTCGCGAAAGCGTTTTTCAAAATCCATCACGTAATGGGGAATATCTAGCGCATCTGCAACCCGGCGTGCATCAAGAATATCACGCCCGGCACAACAGGTTCCGGGTTTGGATATTGCTGCACCATGGTCATATAGCTGCATGGTAACGCCAATAACGTCATAGCCTTTTTCTTTTAATAACGCCGCCGCTACGGACGAGTCCACCCCGCCTGACATAGCGACTACCACCCGGGTTTCTGACGGTGGTTTTTGCAATGCTGATTTTGGTAGTTCAAGTTCCATCTGAGAAAATATAGTTACCTATGATAAGGGCTCAACCATTGTCTTTTGTATTACTGCGGCCAAAGCCATCGGGCATCGGAACGCTTTCAAGGCAGCCAAGGGTTTTTGACATAAATTCACGGCGATACAATACCGCTACCACCCATAGGGTCGCCACGGCAAAAAGCAAAGGATGGATAAACCACGTAAGTGCCGCCAAACCAAAATAATATGCCCTAAGGCCGCGATTGAAGTTCAAAACTGCAAGGGAAATAACGCTAGCGTTGGCTTTTGCAAATTCTTTGGCTTCGTTGGTTCCTGCGTCTTCTGCGGGCGGGGCTGCGCCCAACAAAACAATGGCATAATTAAACTGGCGCAAAGCCCAGGCAAACTTGAAAAATGCATAAACGAATATAACTAACAATAGAAGAATTTTTATATCCCATTGTGTAGCCGAACTGGTAACCGCAAACGGAATTTCGTGCAGCAGCGCCTTGGCTTTATCAACCGAACCAATAATTGCCAACAGACCAGCCAGAATAAAAATTGTGGTTGAGGCAAAAAGCGAAACACTGCGCATCAACGTTGACATGATGCTTGAATCAAAGATCCTATTTTCCCGCTCAATCATCCGGCGCATCCACAATTCGCGCTTATCGCGCATTGCAGTCAACAGGGTATGGCGCCCCCTATCTATGCTATCGGCATAAAAAGTGTAAGAAGTCCAACACAGCACAAACCATGCAAGGGCTAAAATATTAGGCACGCCAATAGTATTGAGCATAAAAGTTTCTTCCAAAAAAATTGCTGAACAGGCTATATTCCTTATCGGGGTATTTGTCCACATTTGTGGGCCAAATTGCCATGCAGCGCGCGCCTATCAGCCATGAGACTAGGGTTAAAACTAGGGTTAAAACTAGGGTCGAAACGATGAAACAAAACAACAAAGATGCGTCCAGAAGCCTATTTTTTGGATTTATTATTTCGTGCGCCATTGCGGCCATATTCGCCCTTGGCTTGGTGGCCCAAGGCGGTGGGCAAACGGGTGGTTTTGGCGCGGGCTTTGGTGGGGCAGGCAATAATTCTGGCTTTATGGGTAGCGGCGAAGGCCGTGAAGATGATGACGATTAAGGTGTTCTAATCGCGTTCATCTAACCACGCCATTTGGATGGCCTCTAATATTTTTTCACTCGATTTTTCTGGATCATCATCAAAATTGGGTAATTGCTGGACCCATTGCCATAAATCGGTAAAACGCACCGCCATTATATCAACCGCTGGGTGGGCTTCTTCTAATTCAATGGCGATGTCATGAACGTCTGTCCAGCGCACAGGTGGGGGTGTACCTTTTTATTCAACCAACATATTGCGGGTGCCAGATGGCAAGGTCACTGTCAAACCGTCTAATTCTTCGGTTATTTTTATTTGGCAACCAAGGCGTGATGTATGGGTAAGACCAAAAGCAAGATCAAGCATGTCTTCTTCTTCTTCCGTGGCTTCGTCAAGTTTATCAAACCATTCTTTATCAACCACAACGTGACAAGTCGAACAAGCGAGCGAGCCTTCGCATGCGCCCTCTAGGTCAAACCCGTGTTTATGGGCGATTTCAAGGACAGAAAGCCCCAACGGTGCGTCTACTTCGCTTTTGTTGCCATCGGGGTCGATAAAGGTAATTTTAGGCATCTGGCCTTAACTCCTGCTTCTTATGAAATATTACAATTTAATGGTCTAACTAACGCCCATTTGCCGTCATATCAAGCGTAAACGCGA
>JAOUJU010000179.1 GCA_029883045.1 Rhodospirillaceae bacterium | reverse complement strand
GCACCGTAAATGCCCCATCATAAATTGCCCGCCCGCTAATCACGCCAGATATGCGCGTGCCACAATTTTCTTTTAAAATATTCAGATCGTCCATTGATGAAACCCCGCCGGAAATTATTAGCGGAATAGAAACCGCCATAGCAATTTCAAGGCTAGCCTGCCAATTAGGGCCAGCCATTGCCCCGTCGCGTGCTATGTCGGTGTGAATAATTGCCCCGACACCGGCCTGTTCAAATTTTTTCGCCAATTCCAACGCCGTAATGTCTGAAACATTTGCCCAGCCTTCGGTTGCTACCATTCCATTTTTTGCATCAATCCCAACAGCGATGCGCCCTGGATATTGTTTGCACGCGGCAAATACCAAATCAGGATCGTTCAGCGCAATGGTACCCAATATTACCCGGCGCACCCCGCCATCAAGCCATGCTGAAATAGTTTCCATATTACGAATGCCGCCACCCAGCTGCATTGGCACATTGCCTAACGCCGCAACTATAGATTTAACCGCATCGGCGTTTTTTGGGCTGCCGGCAAAGGCCCCATCAAGGTCAACCACATGCAACCATTCGGCCCCATCTTTGACAAAGCTGGCGGCCTGTGCGCCGGGGTCATCGCCAAATACGGTGGCTTTATTCATGTCACCCTTAAGCAAGCGAACGCATTGGCCTTCTTTCAAATCTATGGCAGGGAAAAAAATCATCTGTAGTGTTTCCTTAAAACCTTAATCGTTGGGGCCGCGCATGGCTTATGGGTTCCATGATAAAAAGTTTGCAATAATTCCAAGGCCAAAACCTTGGCTTTTTTCCGGGTGAAATTGGGTTCCGACCATGTTGTCTTTTGCTATTACGGCGCTAAGCAAACCACCGTATTCAATTTCGGCTGCTACGTTTTTTTCATCCGACACAGCAAACTGATATGAATGCACAAAATATGCATGCCCGCCAATGGGCAGGCCCGCCAACAACGGGTGCGGGTTTTTTATTTTAAGGTCATTCCACCCCATATGCGGGATTTTCAAATTAGGGTTGGACGGTTTCATTGCCACCACCTCGCCACCGATCCAGCCCAAACCATTGGTATCGCCAAATTCGCGCCCAACATCAGCCATTAATTGCATGCCAACACAAATGCCAAAAAACGGTTTGCCATTTTTTATTACTGCTTCATTCATTGCATCAACTAGTCCGGAAACCGCGTCTAAGCCTGAACGACAATCAGCAAAGGCACCAACACCGGGCAGCACAATTCGATCTGCTGTTAAAACGTCATCGGGATTGGGGCTTACAATTATGTTTGCTTTTATGTTGTGATCATTTGCCGCACGCTCAAATGCTTTTGCACATGAACGCAAGTTGCCTGATCCATAATCAATTACCACGACCTTCATTTAGGCTGCCCCTTCAAGATGGTGCAAGACATCGGGGTGGGCTTCAAAAAACCTACGCTCGGCATCCATGCTGTCGACCCCTAAAACAGTTGCGCGTTCTTCAAAGCCACGACGTGAAAGATTCCACCGCCTTAGTTCGTTGGCAACTATGCCTATGGTAATGGCTACACCTATTTGTGCAGCAATTTGTGCGCTGACGGAAAAAATAAATTCGTTGATTAAAAAACCTAAAACCAATTGAACAACAAAAATAAGCAACGCCGCTTCCCACAAGCCAAGCACCAATGCCCAAATTGGGCCAAACGCAGTGGCCCCAAGGGAAAAACCATCCTTTACCACAACCAGTTTTGGTTTGTGATTTTTGTTATTTTTTTTGTTAGGGCCATCGCCCCGAACATGAATGGAATAAACGTTCATCAGCCTTTAGAGCGAACCGCCAAGAACACCTTTGGTTGACGGAACCTCACCTTCCTTGCGCGGGTCAATTTCAACTGCTTGACGCAACGCCCGGGCCAATGCCTTGAACGCCGCTTCGACAATGTGGTGGTTGTTGTCGCCATAAAAACATTCAACGTGCAACGTCAGGCCGGCCCCTTGGGCAAACGCCTGAAACCATTCTTTAAACAGTTCGGTATCCATTTCACCAAGTTTATCGCGCACGAAATTAACCTTCCATACAAGGTATGGCCGATTTGATGCATCAAGCGCTACTTGGGTAAGGGCTTCATCCATTGGGGCAAGGGCTGAGCCATAACGCGTAATTCCAGCACGGCTGCCCAATGCTTGGGTTACGCATTCGCCCAAGGCAATGCCCACGTCTTCGGTGGTGTGGTGAAAATCAATGTGCAGGTCGCCCTTGGCCTTGATGGAAATATCTATCAGCGAGTGGCGCGACAACTGTTCTAGCATATGATCAAGAAAACCAATGCCGGTTTTAATGTCGTACTTGCCGGTTCCATCGAGGTCGATTTCAACGGATATTTCGGTTTCGGTTGTTTTGCGGCTTACCGCACCTTTTCTTTGGCCTTTACTCATGGTTTTGAGCCTTTTTACACTTAATTTTCAACACTGAGACTTTTAACAACTTAAACGCCCCCATGGAAGCAATAAGCCAAAAAACTTAAAAATTCATCTGCGAAACGAACGCGGTGGTATCTGCTGTACGCTGCCAGCTAGTGTGCCAGCTAGTGTGAGGGCCCGCGCTCACGCCCACCTTTTAGTTGGGCTTCAATTTCATCCATAATCCATTGGATGGTGCTGTCGTCAAGTTCATGGATTGAGCGCGACAATAGGTTTGCGAGCCTAGTCGCGGTGGGAGAAAGACCAGCAGTATCAACCACCACCCGCGGATGCGAGCTTTCACCAAGGGTTTTTAATTCTTCGGCATCATCCCAAATAAGTTCAAAATATTCGCATATTTGATGGATTAACCCCGGCCCCGGACGGCCCCGGTTTCCGTGCTCTAGGGCCGATAGATACGCTCCCGAAACTTTTAATGCGTGGGCCATTTCCTTTTGCGTCACGCCTTTTTTTTCACGCAAAGCTCGCATTTTTGCACCGAACGGGGTCATGGTTTTTTCTTCCTGATCCTGACGTATAAAGCACCTTCGCCACCGTCTTTGGGCGCGGCATGGGAAAAGGCCACAATACGCGAACGATTAGGTTCACGGTTTAACCACTGGGGCGTCATCTGGCGCAAAACACCAATTTCGCCCTGGGTGCGCCCACCCTTGCCGGTAACCACAATTACTTCGCGCTTGGTATTACGGTATGCGTTTTCGATAAATCTTTCTAGTGCAACCGATGCCTCATCTTGGGTCATGCCATGTAAATCAAGGCGGCTTTCGATTTTTACCTGACCGCGCGCCATTTTACGCGCTGTGGATTTATCTAACCCCGGCTGCTTATCAATGCTTAGTTCCGGCAGCAACATCTTTGCGGGCAGGGCGGGCGGAGCGGGGGGTTTTATTTGCACGGTTTTTTTAAGGGGTTGCTTGCCCGGTGGGGTTTTGGGTTTTTCTTGTAATTTTTTTTGCAACTGTTGGGCATCTGCACTGCCGGCCATAAATTCCCGACCCTCAAGCACGCGCACTGATGCCGCCACCCCATCCCATAACACCGCGTCGTCTTCGGCAATGCTTGGGTTAGAAGTTTTTTCTTTGTGGGTTTTAGGTTTTTTTGTCATCTATTAAAAGTATAACCAATCGCCTTGGCCCGTGGGCGCCCAATAATAATGATTGTTCAATATCGGCTGTGCGTGACGGCCCGGTTATCCAATTTACGGTCCGGGGCATAACCAACCCAGCGTCGTTATTGTTTCTTAGTATATCCCAGACATCTTCATAAGTTGGTAAAATATCATCCTTAAAAAGCACCACAATATGAATATCGGGTAAAAAATTAATACTTACCGGGCTTTCAGGGCCCGACAATAAAACCAAAGTTCCAGTTTCACCCACAGCCATGCGTGCCACGGAAACACCAACATTATCGGTTGGGCTGGCTGGGCCAAAGGTTGCATTTATATTATCCGCACCCCAATCAAGCGCGCTTAACGTTAGGTTGGGGGCAATACAAATGTTTGTATTGTCTGGGCCAACTATTGCTTTTGCAATTGCTAAAACGTTTTCGACTATTTCATTTGTTGATTTTAATTTTATTACTTCGCTGTCGGCGCGCACCGCTTCATTAACGAATTCATCTATTAATTCATTTCCGGTTTTTTGCCCACGTTTAGGAATTGGCCCACGGCCATGGGCGGCAATTCGGGCGCGAGCATTTTTTTCACGCACTGGCTTAGGCCCGTCACGGTCAAGTGCGATTGCAATATTTGTAAATATTTTATCCCGTGCGTTCATTTATTTTTTTGTTTCCATAAATTCATAAACGTTTTACCCGATGGCACGGGAAAATCACGACTGTTAGTCCACCCCGACATAAACGGTAACCACGAAAACCGGGTACGCTTTCCGGCCAACATTTTCCACGCCCCAATTTTAAAACTTGTTATCAGGTGATAAAGTTTTGGTCGCGTGGCAACAAAGGCCCAG
>JAOUJU010000178.1 GCA_029883045.1 Rhodospirillaceae bacterium | reverse complement strand
CGCCAAAGGGTGTTATGTTAAGCCACGGCGCCATATTACATAACTGTAACGGTGCACAATTTGTAATTAATGACCTAGGGCTTGATAACAACATATTTCTAAGCTTCCTGCCGCTTTCGCATTCTTACGAGCATATGGGCGGTTTGCATTTTCCCATTTCTATTGGTGCAGAAATTTATTATGCCGAAGGCATAGAAGCGCTGGGGAAAAATATGCTTGAAGCCAACCCAACAATAATGACGGCCGTTCCGCGTTTATATGAAAATATGCACTCGCGAATTATGCGTGGCATCGAACAGCAAGGCGGATTAAAAGAAAAACTTTTTCGCAAAACCGTTGAACTGGGAACCAAGATTTATCATGATCCAGACAGCCTGACATTGGCTGAGCGCACCTTGAATACAATTTTGGACAAACTAGTAAGAAGCAAGGTAAAGGCACGTTTTGGCGGTAGGTTAAAAGCACTTATTTCCGGTGGGGCACCGCTTAATCCCGATATAGGTATTTTTTTTCACGCCCTTGGGATGACTATTTTACAAGGTTATGGCTTAACCGAATCTGCTCCGCTTATTAGCGCTAACCTTCCCAACAAAATTAAAATGCATACCGTTGGCTTACCTGTACCAAACACCGAGGTGCGAATAGCCGAAGACGGTGAAATACTGGTTCGTGGTGAATTGCTGATGGATGGTTATTGGCAAAACGAAAAAGCAACAAAAAACACCATACAAAATGGGTGGTTACATACAGGCGATATCGGGATTATTGATGCAGATGGTTATTTGCAAATTACTGATCGCAAAAAAGATATAATTGTTAATTCCGGCGGCGACAATATTGCACCGCAACGCATTGAAGGTCTTTTAACCCTTGAGCCAAAAATTGAGCAAGCCATGGTTTATGGCGATAAAAAACCACATTTGGTGGGCCTGATAGTGCCAGACACCCAGTGGTTCAGCGAATGGGCCGCAACCAACGCGCCGGGCAAAGAAATTTCCGATCTTGTTGATGACAAAAATTTAAGGAAAGAAATATCGATGGCTATTGATCGAGTAAATTCTAATCTTTCCAAAATTGAAAAAGTTAGAAAATTCATAATTGCCGATAGTATGTTTACAATTGAAAATGAACAAATGACCCCTACCCTTAAAGTTAGGCGTCATAAAATCAATGAAATCTACGGCGAAAGGTTAGAGGCTATTTATAAATCATAGCCATTGTTAATTTTTAAGAATTTTCAATTTCATCTTTTTTGGTTGCTGGTCCACTTCCGGCCATGGCGATGCCTGTGAGTATGACCACAAGCCCAATTAGTATGCTTGGGGTTGTTTTTTCGTCCAAAAATAGCACCCCCCATAAAACCCCCATTGCCGGAATAAGATAATTATTGAGCGATAAAAACGTTACGCCACGTTTTGCAATTACTTCAATCAATAATATTGTCGCTATTGCGGTTGGGAAAATACCTAAATAAAGGGATGATAAAATCGCGCTCCAATTATATTCAATTGTCCATGGCGCATCGACCAACAATGAGGCTGGAATCATTATTATGCTTGCTGAAATAAGTATTCCCGCACCATTTTCCATACGGTTACCGCTAGGAAGTTTGCGTATAAGTATTCCGGCTATGGCATAACAAACTGCACCAACCGTTACCGCCAGTTGGGGAAAAATATCATCACCTAATGCTAGAAGCTCTTGTGGGCCAATAAGAACGACAACGCCGCCAAGACCTAAAAAAATTCCTAATATGCGTCGTAGGTTAAGAATCTCATCTGAAAAAATGCTACCTAATAACAATGCCGATAGCGGCATCAGTGAAATTAATGTTGCTGCTAAACCGCTAGAGATTCTCATTTCACCCCAGTTAATAAGGATGAACGGAAAAACGTTTCCAAAAACGCCAATTAAAAAAAACATCCACCATAATCGCGCATTGAAATGAAGCCTGCCACCCCGAAGGCGCATCCACGCCCATAAAACAATAGCCCCTATGATAATTCTAAGTGCGGCAAGGGTAACTGGTGGAACATACTCAACCCCGACCTTTATCACGGTAAATGATAGGCTCCACATCAATGCCAAAACTAGCAAAACAAGCAGCTCGCGTGCAGGAACCTTTAGCAATGTTTCACCCCATTTTAATTAATAAAAATACTATAACAAAAACCATAATAATATTGGCAGTGAAGCAAACGACATAATGGTCGAAAGCACAACAGCCCCAGCTACCGTTTCCGGATCGGTATTGTATTTCTGGGCAAAAAGATAGTTGAAAACAGCAACCGGAAGGGTTGATTGCAATATTAAAACGCCGCGCATTACACCTTCAAGGTCAAGCGCTTCGGCAATTGCCAATGATACAGCAAATCCAATTGCCAACCTGAAAATCGAAATAATAAACGTTTTGCCATAGGTTGAAACATGCAAGCGTTGCAGCGAAATACCAAGGGTAATAAGCATTAGCGGTATAGTAAAACCAGCCAATAGTTCAATTGTGTTCATTGTCCATTCGGGCAATTGAATACCCAACGACATCAAAATTACTGCCAGTGCCACAGACCAAAGGGTTGGAACCCTTAGTAATGTTCTAGGTGATGCACTGCCAGATGAAATCGCAACCCCAACGGTAAACTGAAAAACTATACAAACCGAAAAATAGGCAACCGCCAGCGCCATTCCTTCGGCACCAAATGCAAAAAGTGAAAGCGGAATACCAACATTACCGGTATTGGGAAAAACCAGTGCCGGAAGGTACGAACGAACCGAATAATTCATGCCTTTAAGTAATAAAAAGCCAGCCCCTGCAATAATAACTAAAAACCCAATGGTAATTCCGGCCATTTGTCCAAGTGCCGATATATCAATATCAACCGTTAGCAGTGTCGAAAGAACCAGTGCGGGAACACCAATTGCAGAAACCAGGCTGGTGACCATCTCGGTGTCGTAATGCCTGCCGGACTTGGCCCAGAAAAACCCAATTGCCGCACAAATAAATACGGGCACTACTATGGTAAATAGCTGATACAGCATTTCAGGGGGGTCCTTAGTAATTATTTGAATTGGTTTGCGGAAGAAATACCTACGACCGTATATGTTTAGTCTACGGTTGCAATATGCAAGATATTTGTACCACCTGGTATACCAAACGGAATACCAGCCACGATAACTATGCTATCGCCTTTAAGGGCGAATTCTTCGCGCATTGAAACCCTTACCGACTTGCCCATCATTTCGCCGAAACTATCAACATCGCGGGTGCGCATTGAATGAACCCCCCAAACCAGCGCAAGCTGTCTGGAAACTGGCAAGTTTGGTGTCAGGCCCAAAATTGGAACCGATGGTCGTTCGCGCGCAATTCTGACCGTAGTTGAACCAGTTGATGAAAAAGAAACAATGGCCTGCGCTGAAATGGTGTCGGCCACTTGTCTGGCGGCAGCACTAATTGCATCGGCTGGTGTGGCCTCTGGTAGTGAGCGAGAATTTTCAATCATTTTGCGATAAATTCGATCACGTTCAACCCTGCCAATAATACGATCCATCATGGCAACAGATTCAACCGGGAAATCACCAACAGCGGTTTCCGCTGAAAGCATTACCGCATCTGCCCCATCATAAATTGCGGTGGCAACATCCGATGCCTCGGCCCGGGTCGGGGTCGGCGCATGAACCATGGAGTCCAACATCTGGGTTGCAACCACCACTGGCTTGCCCGCCATACGACAAGAATTAATGATGCGTTTTTGCTGAACCGGAACATCTTCTGGTGGCAATTCAACCCCAAGGTCACCACGTGCCACCATAATTGCGTCAGCCTGTTCAACAATATCGTGCAGATATTCAATGGCGCTGGGTTTTTCTAATTTGGCCATTACCCCGGCGCGCCCTTTTACGATTGCTTTTACTTCTTCAATGTCGGCTGGCCGTTGTACGAACGAAAGCGCCACCCAATCAACGCCCATTTCTAATCCGACCTTAAGATCCTGATGATCTTTTTCGGTCATAGCTGAAAGCGCCAATTCGGCACTGGGGACATTGACGCCCTTATGATCAGATACAATACCGCCGTTTATAACTATGGTTTCAGCAAAATCTTTTCCTGCCTTTTCAACCCGAAGACGAATTTTGCCGTCATCAATAAGCAGGTCCATGTCTTGACGTAGTGCCGCAAAAATTTCTGGGTGCGGCAAAGATGCGACGGTTTCGTTTCCTAGGTTGCTGTCTAGCTCAAGGCGAAATGGCTGCCCGTTTTCAAGTTTAATTTGTTTTTGTTCAAACTCGCCCACGCGCAATTTCGGCCCCTGTAGATCCATCAGGATACCTATGGGGCGCGAAAATCTGTCTTCCAGTTTGCGAATTACTTCGTACCGGCGTTTGTGATCATCGTGTACGCCGTGGGAAAAGTTAAGCCTAAATACATCGGCGCCGGCCTCAAATAATTTGGCG
>JAOUJU010000177.1 GCA_029883045.1 Rhodospirillaceae bacterium | reverse complement strand
AATGCGTTTTGAAAAAATGATATACCTTCGCGAAAACCTATAACCGCACCACCGGAAATTATGCCAATGGCTAAGGCCAAACCCGCTAAAACCAATTGATCATTAGCCAGAATGGTTCTGCCGCTATTTTTAATTGCGTCAGATATATTTTTTAATTTCATCAGCAATAAATCAATCAAATGAAAGTGCGTCTTTTTCCATATCCATCTGGCTGATGACGCGGTTACGGCCAAGATTTTTTGCGCTGTAAAGGGCCTGATCTGCCCTTCTAATAAGATCGGTTAATTTTTCGCCATACTTAAACTGCGATATGCCAACAGATACAGTTATTTTGCCAAGATCAGTATTGGTTTGGCGATTAACTAGTTTCTTGGTTGAAATGCGGGTGCGAATTGCCTCACCAACCGAATAAGCACCATCCAGATTTGTAGTTGGTAAAATTACGGCAAATTCCTCACCACCGTATCTTGCCGCAATATCGGAACCCTTTACTGTTTTATTTAGGGTATTCGCCAAAAGCTTCAGCACTTCGTCGCCTACTTGATGGCCATGGGTATCGTTGAATTTTTTGAAATAATCTATGTCAATCATCATCAATGAAAGGTCTTCGCCTTTTTCCATTGCGTCACGTGCTGCATTGCGCAATTCCATATCAAACATTTTACGGTTGGAAATACCGGTCAGTGAATCGGTTAATGCTTCTTTGCGCATATCTTCAAGATCTTCGCGCAGTTGATTTACCTCGGAATTTGAATCGTTTAATTTTTGTTCTAACTTGTTATTTATTATTTCCATTTTTTGGGTTTCGTTTAAAACCCTGGCTATAACTTCTTTTAATCCCACCTGTTCATTGGCGGATGAAAGATCGCTCTTGGCGGTACTAAGGGTTTCACCATATTGTGAAACACCGTCACCGGCCTCGCCGATATAATCCATGATGCGTCTTAGTTCTTCGTTTATGCGTTCAGCCGTTGCATGCAGGGCATCGTCTTCTACGGTGGCAGCAGAAACAAAGAACCTGTTGTAAATATCTTCACTTATGGTGTTTGTGATTTCTTGATTGTTATCAGTCAAAATAGAAAGCATATGCGAAAGATTAGGGTTGCGCCCGGCAACGTGGGTATACCAAACCATAAAATTTTCCGGCGTCGGGGGAACTGAATTGGCCGTCATGCCCTGAAGGGCGGTTTTTGCAAACTCAATCGCTTGTTCAAAAGAATCTGAAATTGGCATATTTTACCCTGTTCTTCCCCTGTGGCCCGAATGGCTAATCTTTCGGTCCCGCCACCATTTGTTATGCCCCACCCTTTATTGCCCAACAATAGGTTTTAACCCCTTGTTATGTCTGGGTGGGCCATACTACGAATGGCACATAATCGCCGTTTTTGCATATCTATGCAATATGGGGCCGTATGTATGCAGTATTTGCATCAATAGTATCGGTTTTGTTTAAAAAGACCCCCCTTATCTGGGGTGGAACATCAAAGCCAACGGGTGTAAAAGCTATAACACCAGTGCCATGGGACTAAAAAATTGGTCAAATGGCGCTATTTCAAGCCTTTAAAGATGCAGTGTTTTAACAAAAATGCCAATTTCCGAAGCCAATACAAAATATGATCTTGCCGTGGTGGTGCCCGTGCACAACGAGGCCCTTAACGTGCGCCCGCTGATTGAAGAAATCGCGGCAGCCCTAAACAATAACTGCAATTACCAAATGGTTTACGTTGACGATGGCAGTACCGACGAAACCGCCCAACGGTTAATTGAGCTGGCGGGCGAACATCCGCGCCTTTGCATCGTAAGGCAAATAAATTGCTGCGGGCAAAGTGCGGCGGTAGCATCCGGGGTAAAAGCGGCAAACGCTAAATTCATTGCCACCCTAGATGGTGATGGACAAAACGATCCAGCCGATATTCCCAAACTTCTTGAAACACTAAAATCATCATCCGATCCGGATATGCTTTTGGTTGCCGGATGGCGCACCAAACGCAAAGACACCGAATGGAAACGCTTGCAATCTAAAATAGCCAATGCAGTTCGTTCATCATTATTAAATGATGCAACGCCCGATACCGGGTGTGGGTTAAAGGTTTTTACCAGAACTGCTTTTCTTGATATGCCACGGTTTGATCATATGCACAGATTTTTACCCGCCCTAATGATAAGACGCGGCGGAAATGTTGTTTCAGTTGCGGTAAACCACCGTCCGCGTGAACGCGGTATTTCCAAATACGGTATGTGGGGTCGCCTAAAAGTAGGGATTGTGGATTTATTCGGCGTCATGTGGTTGATTAAGCGCGGATCAAAACCCATTAGCGAAATCGTGCATCAATCAAAACCGGGGAACAACGCATAATGAAAACAGGCGTAATGTTGCGCGGTGTTGTCATGATAGCAACGCTGGTATTGCTGGGTTTTTTGTTTCAAGCAAGTGACATAAATAGCGCGCTGGACGAAGGTTGGATTGAATCCCACATCATGGGGCGCGGCGTTATTGGTGAATTGCTATTTTTAGGCATGGCAACATTTATTACTGCGGTTGGCCTGCCCCGCCACGTTATTAGTTTTCTTGGTGGTTATGCGTTTGGCC
Organism: Rhodospirillaceae bacterium; assembly: GCA_029883045.1. Taxonomy (GTDB): domain Bacteria; phylum Pseudomonadota; class Alphaproteobacteria; order Rhodospirillales; family Magnetovibrionaceae; genus DAOVVL01. The sequence continues at coordinate 1,892 of JAOUJU010000177.1, read as the reverse complement.
TGACAATGGGGACCGCGCTTGCCCTAGCTGGTACGGTTCTGGGTTGTATTATAGCATTTTATTACGCCCGCATTCTGGCGCGCACGCCAATTCAAAAAAGATTTTCCGCCCGGGTGCAAGCGTTAGATGATTTTTTGCATGATAATACTTTTTCCATGACGCTTTTGGTGCGCATGCTTCCGGTTGGTTCTAACGTTGCGACCAATTTAGCAGCGGGCGTTTCTTCGGTGCGTGCGGCACCATTTTTGGGTGGTTCGGCCATTGGTTACCTGCCGCAAACAATTATATTTGCCCTTGCTGGCAGCGGTGTCGCGGTTGATCCGGCCTTGCGAATAAGCTTAAGCATTATTCTATTTGTGCTTTCAGGTCTTTTGGGGGTTTATCTTTATAGACATTTCCGCCACGGCAAATCGCTTGACGCTGTAACCGATAAGGAAATAGGTGAATAAATTGACCAATAACAATACTGGTTCTGGCGATATATGGTTAGTGGCTATTTTGTGGCTGGTTTTAATGGTTTGCGCAATTGTACTGCGCCCTGTGTTGCCCATTGATGAAACCCGTTATTTAAGTGTCGCCTGGGAAATGCACACCAGTGGGTCATACCTAGTGCCACATATAAACGGTGAACTTTACAGTCATAAACCGCCATTACTGTTTTGGCTGGTTAATGCTGGTTGGTATATTTTTGGCGTAACCGAATATTGGGCCCGTGCAGTAGCGCCATTGTTTGGTCTGGGCTCGCTTTGGCTAACCGCAAAAATGGCAAGCGCCCTTTGGCCAGATGCGCCAACAAATATATTGCGCCTTCGTCGTGGGGTTGCACCACTGATTTTGCTAAGCGGGGTTTATTGGTCGGTATTTTCCACCATGACCATGTTTGACATGTTGCTTACGTTCGCCACCCTTGTAAGTTTGCTGGGTGTTGTTGGTGCATGGCGCGCCTTCTCAAGCGATGGTAAAAAGTTCTGGAAATATGTGGCCATTGTTGGAATTGGTCTTGGGCTTGGCGGTCTTTCAAAAGGCCCAGCAATATTGTTACACGTTTTACCTGTTTTTTTGGCGGCACCTTTATGGGGGCCGGCGCTGACAGGGGGAAAACCCAAAGGCTGGATTAAATGGTACGTTTCAGTTTTTGTTGCAATTTTAATCGGCTTTGCCATTGCCCTTGGTTGGGCCATACCGGCGGCCATTGCAGGTGGGCCCGAATACCGCGACGCTATATTTATCGGCCAATCAGCCGGACGAATGGTAAAATCTTTTGCCCATCAGCGACCTGTTTGGTGGTTTTTACAATACCTGCCATTGCTTTTGCTGCCGTGGTTTGCTTGGCCCAGATTATGGCGGGCAGTTGGCTTTAGAAAAAGCTGGAAAGCCAATAGCGGATTACGCAAATCCTTAAATGACGGTGGTGTGCGTTTTTTAGGGTTATGGTTTGCAATTACATTTATTGTATTTTCGTTTATTTCCGGAAAACAGCTGCATTATTTATTGCCAGAATTTCCAGCACTGGCGCTTTTTGCCGCATACCTGTTAAGCCCCACCGAACAAAACAACAATGCAGCCAAACCCAAGCGCGGGCATATGGTCCCCTTATTGGTGTTGGCGGGCCTTAGCGCAATTGTAATTTTGGCGTGGATGGCATTGCCAATGATTGAAACCATGGTTCCACGCATGCCAAGCTGGGCCTACGAGGTATCGCCTGTATGGATGGTCCCTGCTTTTGTATTGGCGCTTGGCGCGTCGTTAATTTCATTAAACGATATACGCTTCGAAGCCCGCATCATTGCCATGATGGCAGGCACACTTATTGTTTTAACCCATATGACCGCAGCCCCGGCGTTAAAGCATGCCTACGACCTATCCCTTCCGTCACGTTTAGTTTTTGATTG
>JAOUJU010000176.1 GCA_029883045.1 Rhodospirillaceae bacterium | reverse complement strand
TTTATGATTCTTTTTGTCATCGCTCCACCCCCGGGTTTGTGTTGATTATTTTTCCTTATCTTGCGCTTTTAGTTTTTCGCTAACGTCGCGCAACATCAATATTGCATCGTTACAGGTCTCCCCCACAAAATCGTGCTGTTCTTTGGGGTGGGTTGGGTCATATTCGCAGGTTGTTTGAACAAAATTTTCCAATTCCTTGATGATGCGTTCAAGTTCTGGCTTGCGGTGGGGCATAGTTAACCTCGTTCATATAATTGATATCTCTGTTTATTTATTTGGCTGTCATTATAGCACTTTTTTGCCGATAATTCTTGGTCTAAACGCAAATTATTATTTTTTATGATGCCTTAGGGCTAAGCGCAATAATACAGGGGTTAATGCGGTGCTTATAATGGCCATCAAAATCAGTGCAGAATAAAGGTTTGCCAACACCGGATCGTGACCATTTGTTGTGGCAAATACCCCAGCTTGGAATGCTATAGAAACGACAAGCAATTCTATAGCGCCGCGTCCGCTCATACCAATGCCGATAGCGCTTGCATCGGGCAGATCGTGGCCATTTATAAGGTATGCTGGAACCCCGCACCCAATAAGCTTTCCGCCGATGGCTATTGTCACCAAAACAAACAGAAAAACCGGAACCTCAAACAACGCAACCGGATCAACCATCAACCCAATCGACGCAAAAAACACCGGTCCCAATATACCTTTGGTCAGGTTATTAATTGTCGTATCGGTGTTTTTATATGCCTTGTGACCGACAATATCGGGCTCAAAATAAAGCCCGGCCATGAATGGGCCTAAAATAAAGTGCAGGCCAAGCCACTCGGCAAACAGGCCATAAATAATGGCAATGGACAGCAATGCCATCAAACGGATACCGGGCATGTGAACCTTGTGAATGGCCCACCAAAATTGCTTAAAAAACATGTGACCCAAAGTCCAGGTTACGCCAAAAAATATTGCAACTTGGGCCAATATCAACAGGATTGAAGAAACGTCAGGTATGCCACCAGTAGCAAGTATGCTGGTGAGAATTCCCAACAACACCATGCCGATTATATCGTCAATTAATGCGGCGGTTATTACAACCCGGCCAATTGAATGATGCAGTAAATTGAAATCAAGAAACACTTTGGCCGCAACCGCTATGGCGGAAATTGAAAGCGCAATCCCCACAACAAGCGATTGAATTGCACGCATGTCGCTTTCAGGTAGGGTGTACCATGCCAGCATAAAACCCAATAACAATGGAAACACCACCCCGCCGATGGCCACAACAAAAGATTGTCCGCTATCTTTCGAAATTTCGCCTGGGTGCATTTCAATGCCAGCATAAAGCAGAAGAAAAAATATACCCGCTTCGCCAACGCCAATTACGGATGGGCTAGATGAAATTCCGTTAAGCATGGGAACAAATTCCGAAAAATAATTCCCTGACATGCCCACCACAACGCCAGCCAGAACTTGACCAACCGATGCGGGCAGCTTAATAGCTTCGGCCCCGTGGCCAAATACCCATGCGGCAACCAGCATAATTAAAAGATGAATTCCAGATTCCATTTTTTCATCCTATATGAATATTGGAATATTTTTCATCAAGCGAAAGCAGGGGTGACGGTGCCTCGGTATAGTTGGCGCGCTGCCAAGTGTTGCAGTTATAAATGGCGTGTAATGTTTTGCTGATCATGGTGTTTCCTTCATGATTTTCTGGACACGCTTTTTATTTATTAATCAATTCCCGTAGCCATGGGCAGAGTGGGGTCAACCGCCCACTACAGCTTGATGCATGATTTTAGCATATTTTTACATCTAAGTAATGAGGGTAAAGTGTGGTAAATACCTTTTTAAAGCCATTTTAATACAGCAACGATATCGCTATATATAAGGTCAATAACAGGAGAATTTTATGCCAGATATTGAAGTTAGAGATTGTGATGGAAAGCTAATCCACATCTATGAAATTGCTATATCTCAATACGAAAATCTAATTACAACTGAGATAGTGCTAGAAACGGCAAAACAGAATGCCATTCAGGATGAATTGGTTTCTAAGAACGGCGGTGGTGAGCTTTTCTTCAGTGTGGTTGAAAAATAAAAAAAAGAGGCAAAAGAATAATTTCTTACGTCAGGCCTGCGACCCGAGGAGAGGGCCCCAAACCAAAGCGCGCACAACCAAAAAATTTGTAATCATTTGTGATTATAGATTTGTTTATTTTTGTGTAATTTTTCTTAATTGCGTAAATTATTGGTTCTGTTGGCGAAGGCCGTCAAGGGTAAGCGTCAGCATTTTACTGCCCGTAGCCACAAGGTCGAATTTTTCTTGGGTAATAGACCAGCGCAGAACAGTTCCTTGCATTATGGCAATAAGCAAATTTGCTGTATCGGCGGCGCCCAGGTCTGGTCGCAATTCACCGCAATCTATCGCACCTTGAATTTCCTTGGCCAGTACGGAATGAAACTTTTTCATCAAAATTAGAACGCCTTTTTGGATGCCGGCATTTTTTTTGTGTAATTCGCGTGAAAAAATTATTGCAGGCAAGGCCGGAACAAGCGTCACCAGTTTTAACTGCGCACGGACCAAAAACCGCAACCGTTTAACGGGCGAGGGGTCAGGTGCAACCTTGTGCCATGAATTTTCCATTTTTTGTGAAATGCTTTCAAACACCGCCGACCAGATAGCATTCTTGGTTGGAAAATGGCGAAAAATCGCACCATGGCTAATGCCAACTTTTGCGGCCAATGCTTCGGTGGTTATGCGTTCTGGGCCCGCTTTAGCTGCCAGCACAAGCACCGCATCAACAATTTCTGATTTTCGCTCTTGCGTAGGTTTGCGTTTGGTTGTATTCATGCAAGTAAGTAAACACTTACATCGGGAAGCTGTCAAGCTTTTGCCATATCGGCCTTAGGGTTATTCGATGCAATTATTTGCGGCCCGTCATATGAAAAAGGATTTAAACATGAATGCCAAATTGCTAGCCATTATTGCCATTGTGCTATGGGCGGGCAGCGCCGCTTTTGTAGGCTTTAAGTTTATTAGCGGAACCACGCTTACAGCAACCGATGGCCGTGCGGCCATAGTTTTAGAGCATGCCGAACGCGATTTTATTTTAACTGAAATGCGCGGTTTCTTGGTTGCTGTGCAAGAAGTAATTTCAGCTGCCAACAAAAACGATATGGATAGCATCAAGAAAACATCGCACCGCGTTGGCATGGCCGAGGTTGCCGGCGTGGCACCCGAAACCATGCTAAAGTTACCAATGGCATTTAAACAGTTAGGCATGAGCACCCATGAAGGTTTTGATGAAATAGGTTTAGCCGCTGAAATTGGCCCTGATGCAGTGTTGGATGCGCTTGATGCAAACCTTAGCAAGTGTATTGCTTGCCATGAATCATATCGCCTAACCACCGCAGATCAGAAATAATTAAAGGCAAATAACGCGAATAATTAAAAATATGATGTGAAGTTAAAAATATGATTACAGTGTGTCCTGCATTTTGCAAAAGCCCCAAGTTTTTATTTACACTATCCGTTGTTGCATTGATTTTTGGCATTGCATCCATAATTTCTGGTGGCCAAGTTATTTTTGGACCAGAAGAAAAACGTATAGCCGCCGGAGATTACGTTCCCTTTGTATTGTGGTTTAATTTTGTTGCAGGTTTTGCCTATGTGATAGCTGCAGTTGGCCTGTATTTTCGTGCTAAATGGGGGGGCTATCTGGCAATAGCTATAGCACTGGGCACGGCGCTTGTCTTTGCCATGCTTGGTATACACATATTGATGGATGGCGCATTTGAATTCAGAACCGTTTGGGCCATGATGTTGCGCACAGGTGTGTGGGTTTTAATCGCCTGTGTTGCCCATAAAAATTTGTCAAATAATACTGATTAAAGCAATCGCCACGCCATAAACAATAACACTGCAGAATTAAGCAAAAGCAATATAGGCGCCACCCAGTGGGTAACCTGTAGCCACTTGCCACCTGCTACATGGCCAATCATGCCAACCCCCAATAGGGCCGGAATTGTTCCCAAACCAAATGCCCCCATGGCAAAAATACCGGCCAGTATATTTCCGGTTGCTGATGCTGCGGCCAACGCACCGTAAAGAAGCCCGCAAGGCAAAAACCCCAGCGTTAGGCCAAGCCCGTATCCACGCCAACCCGTTGGATTTGAAAAAAGCGGGCGCGCAATTTTATTTAGCTGGCGTTCCAATAATCCAGCGCCAGTATTTGTATGGCTGTTAAAAATATGGGGCAGGGATAAACCTATTTTTTGCAGGGCATATCCAGCGAAAAATAATGCGGCAAAAATTAGCAAAATGGCAGCAATCCACCCAAGGTTCATCAGGTCAAAAATACCGCCAGTCAAAAAAGATGCCACCCCGCCCAGCGCCATATAGGTGCTAAGGCGGCCAAAATGATAGGGCGCTAAAGCCGCACCTTTTAAGCGATGAAATTCGTGCATTTGCGATGCGGGGATATTT
>JAOUJU010000175.1 GCA_029883045.1 Rhodospirillaceae bacterium | reverse complement strand
CTCAACCCCACCTATAATACGAAGCCCGGTCAGGATGCGTTCTTCAATTGCATCGGCCTTAGGAACGCTTTTGCTTTTGGCGGTGCCATGGCCAGAATGGTTTATTTTTTCTAGCCAACTTTTGGGATCGGCTATTTGATAGTGCGCCTGGCGATTTGCGCCGCGCCCGGTTCGCCCGTGGGCACCGGGGCCGATACCAACGTATTCACCGCCTTGCCAATAAACCATGTTGTGCCGGCTTATTTGTTCAGGCCTGCCATGGTTTGAAATTTCATAGGCGGGCAGACCATATTCAGACGTTAGCTGCTGGGTTAGATCAAACATTAAAACGCTGTCGTCCTCAGGCGCACCTTTTACGCCGTCACGAAAAAAAGGCGTGCCCGGTTCAATCCCCAATTGATAAATTGATATGTGCCCAATATTTAAGCCCCCCGCCCAATCTAGTGCCGATTTTAATTCTTTTTCCCATTGGGTGGGGCTTTGTCCGGGCAAGGCATAAATAAGGTCAAAACTGACCCGGGAAAAAACTTGGGCCCCATCTTCGATGGTGGATTTTGCATGATCTGCACTGTGTTCACGCCCAAGAAAAGAAAGATGGGCAGGGTTAAATGATTGCGCCCCAATGGAAACACGGTTTATGCCCGCATCTTTAAAATCTGCGAATAATTGCTTGGTAGCCGAGGTGGGATTGGCCTCAAGGGTAATTTCGATATCGTTATTAAACCCCCACAGGCGCTTAGCGCCCTCAATTACCGCGCCAACAGTTTGTGGCGACATTGTTGACGGGGTTCCGCCACCAAAAAAAATGCTGCTTAATGGTCGCTTGGCACTAATCGCAACAAAATGCTCCATTTCCTTGACGTAGGCATCGGCCCATTGTTTGTGGTCATGCTCGCCCGTTGGGACGCGTGAGTTAAAATCGCAATAAGGGCACTTGGCCTTGCACCATGGCCAGTGAACGTAAAGTGCTAAGGGGAAATCTGGCGCATTATCCATGGTCACTGCGGCTTTCCGGCTGCTTTATATTTAAGATTATTTATGTAATCTTAGATGTAATTATTGTCTGACACTTAGATCATAAAAATAATCTTATTTGAGTATAAAAAAACCAATAATATCAAATAGGTAGTTAGCTAGCAAAATTATCCATTAGATCCTGCTGAAAAGCAGGCATCAACCAAAAGGGCAAATGCATTGGCCCGGTGGCTCATTGAATGCTTTTTTTCTGGGTCCATTTCCCCAAATGTAATGTCATAACCATCGGGTATAAATACCGGATCATAACCAAAACCGTTATTTCCCCGCATGGGCCAGGCAATCTGCCCAAACACCTTGCCCTCAAACGTTTCCGTATGCCCGTCGGGCCACGCTAAACAAAGGGCACAGGCAAAATGGGCTGATTTATCAGGGTTTCCTTGGTTTTCTGCTTTATTAAGGGCATCCGCAACCATTTTCATTGCGTGTGTGAAATCTTTGTCTTCACCGGCCCAACGGGCTGAATAAACACCCGGTTCGTCATTTAGGGCATGAACACAAAGCCCGCTGTCGTCTGCCAGGGCTGGAAAACCAGATGCACCGGCGGCTGCTAATGCCTTGATTTCTGCGTTTTTTATAAAGGTATCGCCATCTTCAATGGGCTCGGGCAGATTAAGTTGTGCAACCGAAACAACATCTGCGCCAAAGGGGGCCAATAAATCATTAATTTCTCGCACCTTGCCCGGGTTATGGCTGGCAATTACCAGCCGCCCGCCGTTAAATTGGCGGTTTGGCGTATTTTTAGTCAATGCCCAGAACCTTTTTTTGCAATGCCACCAATTCATTTACACCCTTTTTGGCAAGGGCCAAAAGCTGCATGAATTGTTCTTCGGAAAAGGGGAAATCCTCTGCTGTGCCTTGAATTTCAACAATTCCTTTGCGCCCGGTTAAAACAAAATTGGTATCAGCCTCAGCCGCGCTGTCTTCGATGTAATCTAAATCTAACAACGCCGCCCCTTCATAAAGGCCGCATGAAACAGCCGCAACTTGATCCGTAAGCGGAATGGTTTTGATAATTCCGTCATCCATAGCCTTTTGAAACGCCAAATGAAGGGCAACATAGGCCCCGGTGATGGATGCGGTACGTGTGCCGCCATCAGCCTGAATTACGTCGCAATCGACCGTTACCTGCATTTCACCCATGGCCTCAAGGTCGGTAACTGCGCGTAATGATCTGCCAATAAGGCGTTGAATTTCTTGGGTACGACCAGATTGCTTGCCGCGCGCTGCTTCGCGGTTCATGCGTTCTGATGTGGCCCGTGGCAACATACCGTATTCGGCCGTAACCCAGCCTTTGCCTTTGCCCTTTAGCCAAGGCGGAACCCGGGTTTCCAGCGATGCGGTACACAAAACATGTGTATCGCCAAAGCGTACCATGGCCGAACCCTCGGCATGTTTGGCAAATCCGGGTTCGATGGAAATGGGGCGTAGTTGGTCAAAGTCGCGGCCAGAAGGTCTCATTGGTTTTGGGGTGCTCCGGGTTTATTGAAATGAATGAATATTGCACGGCGTAAGTTTGCAAGCTACTTGGGCGCACGCCACCTGTCAAAGGATCAGGGAAGATATGGCAAAAACGCATAAATTAAGCCATCGCTGTGCGTTGACTGAACAGGCGCACAAGACTACTTATGGCCCAGCATTTTTTAAAACCGGGGATAAAATAACCAAAGCCCATGATTACAGAATTAAATGATCGTTCACGGGAAATTTTTCGCTCGTTGGTTGATGGTTACATCCAGACCGGTGAACCAATGGGTTCACGCACGCTTTCACGTATACCCGGAATTGATCTTTCCCCCGCCACCATCAGAAACGTAATGGCCGATTTAGAAGATGCTGGTCTTTTGTATTCGCCCCATACCTCGGCTGGGCGTATCCCAACTGAAATTGGTCTTAGGCTTTTTGTCGATGGTTTGCTTGAGATTGGCAATCTAACAAAGGACGAACGCGAAAGCATCGAAGGGCAATGCAAATCATCGGGCTCATCAGTTGAAGGCATGCTTGAACGCGCAACCGGTGCGCTGTCGGGCCTATCAAATTGCGCCGGGTTGGTGGTTGCGCCAAAAACCCAAACACCGTTGCGCCACATTGAATTTGTGTCGCTTAATCCCGGACGCGCACTTGTTGTTTTGGTAACCGAAACAGGCGTGGTGGAAAACCGCATTATCGAAGTACCAATGGGTATTCCACCATCATCACTGGTGCAGGCAACAAATTATTTATCGGCACATTTGGTTGGGCGCTCGCTTGACGAGGCGCTTCTTTCAATTAATGAAGACCTTAAAAACCACCGTGATCAATTGGATGCACTAACCAAACAAGTGGTGGAAGAGGGCGTTGCCGTATGGTCAGGTGCCAACAGTTCAACCGCGCCAGCGCTTATTGTGCGCGGGCAATCGCACCTGCTAGAAGATAGTGATGCGGCAAATAATCTTGAAAGCATTCGCGCGCTTTTTGTTGCGTTGGAAGCAAAGGAATCAATGGCCGCTCTTTTGGAAAAAACCGATATCGCCGATGGCGTGCAAATTTTCATTGGTGCAGATAATAATTTATTTTCCCATTCTGGCTGTTCGTTGATTGTTGGCCCATACAAAGACAGTAGAGAAAATATCGTTGGTGCCATTGGCGTTATTGGCCCAACCCGAATGAACTACGCCAGAATTATTCCCATGGTGGATTACACCGCTAGACTAGTCAGCAGATTAATCGGCTAAGCAAAATAAACGGATCTAAAAAATGACAAACCAAGAAAACGAAAACGAAAATATAGACCAACCAGCAGATGACGAAGCCGCAGCGGCGGGTGATGCCGAAATGCAGGCAGCGCTCGATCCCGAAAGCGCGAACCCTGAAATCGATCCTGCGGATGAAGATGATAGCAACGATCATGTTGACGAAGACCCCATTGCAACATTGCAAGCCAAGGTAGCCGAATTAAGCGACAAACATTTGCGCGCCGTTTCCGAGGCCGAAAATACCAGGCGCATTGCTGCGCGTGATCGGGCCAATGATTTAAAATATAAAAGCATGGATTTGGCGCGTGATTTGTTGGGAGTAGTTGACAATATGACAATGGCGCTGGCTTCAATCCCCGAAGAAACCCGTGCAGCAGATGCCAATTTAAACAATCTTTATATCGGCATCGATATGACCATGAACGAGCTTTTAGGCGCGTTTGAAAGAAATTCAATAAAACCGATTGATGCCATGGGAAAACAATTTGACCACAACCTGATGGAAGCAATATCGCAAGTCCCCAACCCAGACGTGGCCGATGGCACCGTGGTACAGGTTGTTAGGCGTGGTTTTATGTTACAAGACAGGCTTTTGCGCCCGGCCCAAGTTGTGGTTAGCACCGGTGGCCCGAAAGAAGCGCCAACAGATGGAACCGCACCCGCCACTGAAAAGGGGCCAGAAAATATAAATGAAAATATAAATGAAAATGCTTACGAAA
>JAOUJU010000174.1 GCA_029883045.1 Rhodospirillaceae bacterium | reverse complement strand
GCTTAAATAACAATGCATTACCCTCAAATTAAACGAAGCGGCCATGTTATTTAGTGCTTCTTAAGTCCCATCCCTAAGGCGCGGCATTTTTGTCAAACCGGAAAATATAAAAATCAGACGTAACCCCCAGAGGCGGGGTTACGGGCACCAACCATTTTGGCGCTCGCCCTTCGGTTATCATTCTCATAATTGTTTCGCCAGCAGTTTGCAGATAGACCTTTTCTTCGGTGCTATCTTTGCAAAAGGATAAATAATCAATATTTCTCATGGATAAAATTGAAAACGCTTGGCTTGTGTTTTCATTGGCTAAAACCCAAAAACTATCAAGGATGCCTTCGGTGTTTCTGTGATGTGGCGTGCCAACAATATTTTGCCCAGTTCTATAAAGAACCTCAGGCCCTTCGTGAATGCCTGTCATTATGTTTATTTTGCGCCCGTGAGTTTTCTCCATGTGTTTGAACATCGGCGTTATTTCAGACCATTTGCAGTCGTTAGCTTCGTCATTTGAAGGGTCAACTTCTTCAATTGCATTAGACAAGCTAACCAGCAGTAAAGCTAGAAATGCAGGTGCAACAAACACAGATGATACGAGCGGGACCCTGAAAATTGGTGTTCCGGGTGGCGGCCCTATGGTTGGCCCGGCATTAAAATCAAAAAGCCTTTGTGCCAACACAGCCAAAGGAACGGCGCAGATTACGCCCAGATACGCAGCCCACCTTGCCTGATAAATACTAAGCGGGACAAAAACAAAAATTCCGACAACAATAACCAAAATTAAATAAGGTGATGGCTGATTATTGTTAGCGTAACCCCTTTCTTTTATTGTTGTTCGTAACCACCAACCTATCCACAAAAGCGGCCCAAGATGTATGAACGTGCGCGGTAACGATTGGACGTCCCAATCAAACAGCGGTCTAAGCTCTTGTATTTTACTCAGCCATATTGTCTGTAGGCGTGAATCCATGGCGCCTGCAAATGGCCCCTTGAAAAAATCTGGAAATAACAAAGCCATAACTATCGCAGGAATAGATACAAGTATTATTCCGGCAATAAGGCGTTTGATGTGATTGGTGAAATTATTTTTTAGTGCTAACCAAATTAGCTCAGCGGTGAAGGCTAACAATAAAAACAATGTTACATGCGCAATGGAAAGGCGATCATATTCTATGACATAAACCCATTGTGATGGCGGGCGCTCAACAACAATGGCGATTACGCTTGTTATTGCTATGGCCCATAAATAAAAACGCAGCCTTTCAAAGTTTTTGTTTTCACCCCACACAAACCACACAACGCCAATGGCGATACCGCCAAAAGCCACTGTGACCAAGGCTTCTACGCTAGTCCATAGCGCAACTGCACCAACTGCGCCGGCAATCAGAGGGTATTTTTTCTTAGCAAATTCACTATGACGTTCTTCGCAAAACATTATTATTATTTGCGCGTAAATTATTACAAACAAAAAAATCAAAAGCGAATGATGGTCGGGCCTCGCGACATAAAAATAGTTTCTTGTTATTGGTGCTATCAACACCAAAATTGCCATTGATATTTGTCCGCGAGTATCAAGAAATGATTTGCTTGCACGAAACATCATTAAAATTGACAAAACAGCCAGAAGGGGGCTTATGGCGACGGCAAAATAATAAAGCCCTCTTTCCATTCCGGTTATTGGCGCCAACAGCAAACCACCAGCAACAAGAATAATATCAAGAGGGCGCGTCCAATGAAGCGTCTGGCCATACGGCCAGTTAGAAGACGTGGAAACATTTCCGTACCACGATTTATAATCCATGTTTTGTGATATTGCGCCCACCCATTCTTGCACTCTGACCATGCGCATATAGGTATCGGTATCAAAAAACCAATCATCGCCAAACACATAAGAATCATTGAGGATGTAAACCGGAATGATCAAAACAAGCAGCACAACAGCCAATACGCTAGCTTTTAAAATTGCCGATAAATTATTAACGATCATGCTGTTTCCTGTTTTTGCTATAATGCAAGAATGGACGAAAAGTGTAAAAAATACCAGCTTTCCCATATCCTTAAGGTCATTTATAGTTTATTTTAGGCCTTCGGGCGGTTGACGCACGATCTATTGGTGCGTTGGTTATATGTCGGTCATAGGCATTCTTGCCCAATGAGCCAAAAAGACATATAAGTTAAAAATAATTACTTAGGGGTAACCGTCTTTGAAAAAAACATACATTGAGCTAACAAGAATAATTGAACGCATGCACAGGCGTTTTCTTGACGTGTTACGCGCAGAGCTTGCACGAATTGATGTGCATGATTTGAACGCAGTTCAAGCACTATTGCTTAGCAATATTGGCGATGAAGAAATAGTTATTCGTGATCTGGTTGAGCGCGGATACTATCAAGGGTCAAACGTTTCTTATAATATTAAAAAACTTAGCGAAATGGGCTATCTTGAACAAGAAAGATCATCCCACGACAAGCGTTCAGTGCGCATAAAACTGACCGAAAAGGCATTGATGGTTGTTGCTAAAATTAAGGAACTTGAAGAAAGCAACGCTGCCGCAATTGCTGGGGCGGGCATACCTGAAGGAACCGTCGAAAGCGCAGCTGATACTTTGCGTAAAATAGAGCGCATATGGACCGACCACATCCATTATGGCAGCGACTAAACCGCCCAAACCTACAATTAGACGACCTTTCTTAAGCAAAACATTGCCGCGCAGCGTGGGGCATTAGTGCTGGATTCTTGGTTTTTGCTGAGCGTCATTTTATTCATCCATTAATAGGCAACCCTGAAAATGGCGAATATTGGTTATTTGCAACCACCTGAAAGCATTAAAAACCCGAAAAAGTACCTAAAACGGGAAAATCTATCAAAAAATGCCATTTTTCATGTCTTTAGCTTGTTCCTGGGGGGCGCAGTATCTATCTAAATATTGCAAATTAATGCTCAACCATAATTCATGTTACGCCTGATAATTTTCCGTTATGGGCGTGACCGAAACGAGGGTAATTTACCTTTATTGGGGCCGGCATATAAACGTTATTAATAAAATTGGTCATTTATGATTAAAGAAATTCAGGAACTAAATACCAACCCCAAGAATTTGCCCGTGAGTAACAGAATTTACGGCAAGCGCTGGTTGTTCGCGGCTGTCGTTGCGTCGCTGGTGGTTGTTATGTTAGGCGTGTATTCGATTGGTAGAATTGAAAGTTCATTTAAAGAAACAGTAAGCGATCTTTTGCTGACCACTCTTGATGGAACGGTTAATCGCATAGAAAGATGGGAGCGCGAGCGGGTAAATGACGTCAGAGTATTGGCGTCATCATCGGACGTGGTTCAGGCAACCCAAAATTTCTTATATTTAAAAAATAACGGTTACCTTAGCCCGCAGGCATCGGCAGCAAAAAGCTTTGTTGAAAGTAAAATTTTACCGGGGTTAAAAGCATGGGGCGGGGTTAATTATTTTATTATTTCCCCAGATGGAAAAGTCATCGCATCCACATCTGGTACCCGACATTCAGTAAGCAATGAAATTTCAGAAAACCCTGACATATTGAATGCTGTGCTTAGCGGCGAAACCATAATGAAGTTTCTTCCCCACGAAGGAAAGAGTGGCCATTATGAAATATATGTTGCCGCCCCAATTACCTCAGGTAAAAAACCCATTTCCGTTTTGGTTTTTGAATTAGACCCGCGCGATGATTTCGCCGAAATAGTTAACCTTGGCCGTGGGCGCAACACCATGGAAACCTACGCCATCACCCCCGATGGCACCATGCTTAACGAAAGCAGATTTACCGAAAAACTTTATGACATTGGTCTTCTTGAAAAAGGCCAAGAAAGCATTTTCAACATTCATGTGCGCGATCCCGGCGGCGATATGACATCGGGTTATCGCTCCAATTTGCAAACAAATGAAATGCCATTGACCAAAATGGCCGCTGGCGCATTAAACAAAGAAAGCTCCATCAACATCCAAGGTTACAGGGATTATCGCGGTGTAAGGGTCGCCGGTGCATGGAAATGGATTGACGGCTTGGGTATTGGCATCGCCAGCGAAATTGATTACCGCGAAGCGTTTAACACAATGGATGAACTGCGCTTAGAAATAATAATACTAGCAGTGGTTTCATCTGTTTTGATATTGGGTTTTGCCGCTTATTTTCACATAAGTCGTAGAAAAATGTGGGAAAGTGCACACAGGACCAGAACCGTACTTGATTCCGCACTTGATGGCATGATTGTCATAAATGAAAAAGGAATAGTCGAAACAGTAAACGTAGCAGCGGTGAAAATGTTTGGCTATCAAGAGCGCGAAGTAATTGGCCACAACATAAAAATGTTAATGCCCGAACCATACAAAAGCGCACACGATGGGTACTTGGAGCGATACACCAATACTGGCGAGCGTAAAATCATAGGTATCGGCCGTGAAGTAATCGGCAGGCGCAAAGACGGAAGCGAATTTCCCATGGATCTAGCGGTTGCTGAAATGCAGTTGCAG
>JAOUJU010000173.1 GCA_029883045.1 Rhodospirillaceae bacterium | reverse complement strand
CAAAAGGCCGGCTGGCCTGAAAAAAGCACCAGACATTTTGCGTTATGGTGCCGAATTCAAAACCCGCAACAAGAAGGGAGAGCAGAAATGACATCCCTTCCCCATGCAACCAACAAAAAACTTGGTTTGGTTATTGATCTTGATACCTGCGTCGGTTGCCATGCCTGTGCCACCAACTGCAAACAGTGGAACACTGGTGGGCACATGGCACCATTGACCGATAAAAACCCATATGCCAAAGACCCCGACGGGGTGTGGTTTAACCGGGTTCATTCGTTTGAGGTAAAGCGCGGGAAAACTAACCCCGGGCTAACGGTTAACTTCCCGCGTTCATGTTTGCATTGTGAAAATGCGGCCTGCGTTACTGTGTGCCCAACTGGTGCCAGCTACAAACGTGTTGAAGATGGTATTGTTTTGGTCAATACCGACAAATGCATCGGCTGCAAACTTTGTAGCTGGGCTTGTCCTTATGGTGCGCGTGAATATGATGAAAACGAAGGGGTGATGAAAAAATGCACCCTTTGCATTGACCGTATTTATAACGAAACCCTAGAAATTGAAGATCGCCAACCAGCATGCGTGCTAACCTGCCCAGCGGGTGCGCGCCATTTCGGTGATTTGGCGGATCCGGATTCTGACGTATCAAAATTGGTAGCAAACCGTGCCGGACGACCGCTAATGCCCGAACTGGGATACAAACCAACCAATTCTTACCTGCCGCCCCGCGCTAGGCGAGTTGAAGGTACCGATATAGGCGCCCAAAACAAACTAGAAGCAGTTAGCCCACGCAAAGGTTTTCTTTCGTGGGTCGACAACATGCTGTCGCGTTAATTAAAAGAGAAAAAATTATGCATCCTGCTTTTTCAGTTATTTTTTTCACCACCACGTCCGGTGCCGGTTACGGGCTATTGGCGTTATTGGGTATTTTTGGGGCGGCGGGAATTATTCCATCTGAGCGCTGGTTCGGATTAACCGGTTTGGTGGTTGCCCTTGGTTTTATTGGGGTTGGTCTACTTTCATCAACATTTCATCTTGGCCACCCAGAACGTGCATGGCGCGCCCTTACCCAATGGCGTTCAAGCTGGTTAGCACGCGAAGGCGTGTTGGCGGTATTGACATTTATCCCCGCTGGCTTGCTTGCGGTTGGTTGGGTATTTTTTGAATCCACAAGCGGATTTTGGGGGGTAATGGGAATTATTGCCGCCATTCTTGCGTGGCTTACGGTTATTGCCACATCAATGATTTACCGCTCACTTGCAACTATTTTTCAGTGGGCTAACTTTTGGACCCTTCCCGGGTACCTGATGCTTAGCATCATGACTGGTGCGCTTATGTTGGGAACGATTGTTATGGTGTTTGGTCACGGAAACCGCGTTATCCAAGGAACGGTGATACTATCAATAGCCATAGCATGGGTTCTTAAATACGTTTACTGGCAATATATAGCCACCCACAAAAGCCTTGCTACGCCAAGTTCAGCAATTGCGGTTGATGGCGCAGAAATAACCCCGCTCGACCCGCCACATAATTCAGCGAACTACCTTATGAAAGAAATGGGTTTTTCGGTTGCGCGCAAGCATGCAGAAAAATTAAGGCTTATTTCGCACGTTACTCTTTTTGCTTTGCCATTATTGCTTAGCGTTCTGGTTTATTTTACCAGCGGGCCAGTTGCGATAATTGCTTCTGTAGTTGCGATGTTATCGTCATGGCTGGGGGTTGCGGTTGAACGTTGGTTGTTTTTTGCCGAAGCAAAACACACGGTAACGCTATATTACGGTGCGCAATCAGTATAATTACCCGTCAGGTAATTATTTAATCAAACCTATTTCCCGGTAATATTTTAAAGCCCCCGGATGAAGCGGTGCGCTAAGGCTTTCGCTAACCATTTTTTCAACATCAACCATTGAAAAGGCTGGGTGAAGCTCGCGGAATATTTCAATGTTTTCAAAAACAGCTTTGGTCAATTCATAAACTACATCTTCAGCAGCGTTGATGCTGGTTAATAATGTAGCGCCAACACCAAATGAATTTGTTTCACCGCTGGTCCCGCGGTACATACTTCCCGGCATAGAAACATATGAATAGTATTCATGTTCATTAACCAGATTTGATATTTCCGGGCCAGCAACATCTATCAAAACACTATCGCAAAGCGCTGTTGCTTCCTTTATCGAAGCGTTTGGATGACCGACCATATATACCATTGCATCAATAGTGCCATCGCAAAGAGCGCGCGATTGTTCCGAAGCCTTTAATTCGTGAACCTCAGAAAATGTATCATTGCTCCAACCCATCGCCTGCATAACGATTTCCATCGTTCCGCGTTGGCCCGAACCATTATTGCCAATATTAACGCGCTTTCCCGGTAAATCGGCTAAAGATTTAATCCCGCTGTCGCTGCGCGCAACAAGAGTAAATGATTCATAATAAAGCGACATAACTGCGCGAAGCTGATCGTTTGGCCCAGCTGCAGTAAAAGCAGAAACACCATTTACCGCCTGATACTGGGTATCTGACTGGACAATACCAAAATCAACATTGCCTGAAATTATGTTTTCAATATTTTCAACCGACCCGCTTGAGCTTTCGACCGAACAGCGAATTCCATGCTCTGCCCTGCCCCGGTTTAGTAAATGACAAATAGATCCACCTGCCGGATAGTAAACTCCGGTAACGCTTCCGGTGCCGATGGTTATAAAATTACTTTCCTTGTCTTTTGCGGTCACACTGTTGGGCATAAGCAATGCAGCCAAAACAAGCGCAAATACACCAAATGCGGATTTTGCCTTCAAAATTGTTCTGACCATGTGGTTCCCATTGCTCTTAAAGGTTGCCCCCTTTGGGACAACTATATCCGGATAATCATACTGGCTTCCAGCTTAAATACCCACAATGTTTGTGTTCCCTCAACGAACAAAGCCTGTCCGCCAAAAATTGGCTGTGACAGGCTTTGTCCGAATTTAATATAACTGTATTTAAATCAGAATAGGTGACGATGTGCCAGATTGTTCATCAGGTCGACAATGCCAAAATTCCATGGCGGCAGCTTATCTGATGTGTTTACCCGGTTAATCAGCTTGCCCAGTTGTGGCGATGAAATTGTGACAACGTCGCCAACTTTGTGGGTAAAGCGCTCTCCGGCACCTGCTGATGCGTGCGCCGGGAAATACATGGTGCCGGTAAATAACGCCAACCCATCAGGGTACTGATGGTTACGGTTAATAGTTTGACCGACAAGCTCGCTCATCTCGCGGGTCATTTCTGCGGTAGAAAATGTTTCGGTTACCATGTAACCATCTTCACGTTCAATGGTGATGGTGATGGACATATTTTCCGTATCTTCGAGCGAAAATGTATTGTCAAAAAGACGAATAAACGGCCCGATCGCACACGAACCATTGTTGTCTTTTGCCCGCGAACGATAAAGCGAGCCAAGCTCTTCAACGTCGTGCAGATTAACATCATTACCAAGGGTGGCGCCAACCGGACGTCCGTCAGCACTTGCAATTATTACAGCTTCTGGTTCTGAGTGGCTCCACCTGGATTCTGTATGAATTCCAATTTCAGAGCCATGTCCAACAGACGAAAGTGGCTGAGCCTTGGTAAACACCTCAACATATGGGCCGATACCTGCCTCAAGATATTGTGACCACAATCCCATGCCGATAAGCGCTTGCTTAAGGTCTTTGGCTTCTTCCGATCCTGGTTCAACGGTTGCAATTTCGCCACCAATTTTACCTTCAAGGGTTTTGCGTATTTCTTCTTCTTTTTTAGGGTCACCTTTTGCGTGCTCTTCAATGACACGCAACAATATGCTTTTAGCATACGTCATACCGCAAGCCTTGATCGCCTGCAGATCAATAGGCGTAAGAAAATATGGCTTTAAAGGATCGTGGGTATCGGGGCTGGAATTGGCAAGAAGATCATCAACACTGCCTAGGTTAACGCAATTTCTGGTTGCATTAATAGCGGATGCAATTGGTTGCTTCTTGTTAAGTAGTTCAGACATAGTTGGAATTGTGCCGGAAATGTTATGGACGCCGTCTTCGCGTATAACAACCACACAAGGACCGGGATTAAGGCCGGGAAACCATGCGCGCCCAACAAGTGTGCCTGCATAACCGTCCGATGGCATAATATTTGCTGCGGAAATCTTGGGAAACATTTTTAAATAGCTCCTTTAGCTTCCCCCAAAAAAACAATTTTTAATCCCCCGATTAAATACATTTGCTCGGTAATATTGAAACATTGCTTGGGGAGCATTGTTTTTATTTCAACTACAGCGACCTCCCTTAAGGTACCGCCGACCGATGCCGATTAATTGTTGTGATGGATACAAGATAAGGGGCTATATGTCCATGACCAGATATGTTTATGGGCTATTTTTTTGATCTTTTTTTGCCCCGTTTTCAGCCTGATTTTCACCCCCTTGTACCTTAGGCAAACCATTTTTTGCCAGCCAACCCTTAGGCTGGTGATATGGACGCTAAAATGAGCCCAAAAATACACCTTCCCCCTTGATTTCGTGCCAGCTTTA
>JAOUJU010000172.1 GCA_029883045.1 Rhodospirillaceae bacterium | reverse complement strand
GTGAATATATAAAAAATAATAATCTTGGCTGGACTATGGTCGGGGTAAAAACCCTAGATGGTATGTGGAGTGCTTTTTTTGGCGGACGCTGCGATATGGTCATACATGACCGCACCGCACTTATGACGGTGCACGCCGACCGCCTTGAAGGTTCAGATGATTATATTGTTTTTCCTGAAACAATATCGAAAGAACCACTTTCACCGGCTGTTCGTGCTGATGATGAAAGATGGGAAGACCTGGTGCGCTGGACAACGTTCATTACCATTGCCGCAGAAGAGCTTGGAGTTAATTCAAAAAATGTTGATGATATGATGGATAGCTCCAGCCCAGAAATTTCTCGCCTTTTGGGCGTATCCAAGGGAATAGGCGCAGGTTTTGGCCTTGATGATAAATGGGCTTATCGCATTATTAAACAAGTTGGCAATTATGGCGAAATATTTGAACGCAATCTTGGGTCGGGGTCTAAGTTCAAGCTAAAACGCGGCTTAAACGACCTGTGGTTTCGTGGCGGTTTGATGATTTCCCCGCCATTGCGTTAAACGCCTGAGGCAATATCTTCAAGAAAAACCCAACCCCTGCGCGGTTTCCGTGCGGGGGTTTTATTTTGCCCAAGGGGTGCTAAGCAAGCAATTGTCAAACCAACGATTTATCGATAAAATGTCAATATAGTGTTGTTTCCAGTTTTTTTGGAAAAAAACAAATGACCATTACAAGTAACGCAAATAGCACAAATGGCACGTGGCAGTTTTGGATTGACCGTGGTGGAACCTTTACCGACGTGGTCGCCAGCACGCCCGATGGGCAAATTGAAACCCGCAAGATTTTATCTGAAAACCCCGAACAATACGCCGATGCAGCAATCGAAGGCATCCGTAGGTTGCTTGGTTTAAAAGTTGACGAAAAAATACCGGAAGAAATGCTCGATCACGTTAAAATGGGAACAACCGTCGCAACCAATGCCCTGCTTGAACGAAAAGGCACCAGAACCGCACTAGTTATTACCGCTGGCTTCAATGATGCCCTTAGGATTGGCTATCAAAACCGTCCCCGCCTTTTTGATATGAAAATAAATTTACCAGAAATGTTATATGAAACCGTGGTTGAGGCGCGTGAAAGGGTAAGCGCAGATGGAACCATTTTACAGGATCTGGACGAGGTGGCGCTTGATGGCAAGCTAAGGCGCGTTTTTAATGATGGCATCAGATCGTTGGCGATTGTGTTTATGCACGGTTATCGTTTTAGCGATCACGAAAAACGCGCTGCAAAAATAGCAAAACGTATTGGCTTTACCCAAATATCCCTTAGCCATGAAACAAGCCCGCTGATGAAACTTGTATCGCGTGGTGACACTACTGTGGTTGATGCATATCTTTCACCAATTTTACGCAAATACGTAGACCGTGTTGCGGGTGAATTAGGTGACACGCAGTTGATGTTTATGCGTTCAAGCGGCGGCCTAACAGATGCCCGCATGTTTCAAGGCAAAGATAGCATATTATCAGGCCCAGCAGGCGGTGTAGTGGGCATGGCCCGAACCGCCAATATTGCTGGGTTTAAAAAAGTAATAGGCTTTGATATGGGCGGAACCTCAACCGATGTAAGCCATTTTGATGGTGAATTCGAACGGGTATTTGACACCCAAGTTGCAGGTATACGAATGCGCGCACCGATGATGCATATTCACACTGTTGCCGCTGGCGGCGGGTCTATTTTGCATTTTGATACCAATCGTTTTCGCGTTGGCCCCGATAGTGCAGGTGCCGACCCAGGCCCAGCGTGCTATCGCCGGGGTGGCCCGCTTACGGTTACCGATTGCAATGTAATGTTGGGTCGAATTCAGCCACGATTTTTTCCAAATGTTTTTGGGCCAAATGCAAATCAACCACTTGATGAAAAAATAGTTGCTGAACTTTTTTCAAAGCTGGCAGCTGAAGTAGAAAAAACAAGCGGTATAAAGCAAACCCCGCAATCAATTGCTGAGGGATTTTTACATATAGCAGTTGAAAATATGGCAAACGCCATTAAAAAAATATCGGTCGAACAAGGGCGCGATATTACCGAATATACCCTTAACTGTTTTGGCGGGGCCGGTGGTCAGCACGCATGTATGGTGGCAGATGCGTTGGGGATGGAATCAATTTTAATTCATCCACTGGCAGGTGTTCTTTCGGCCTACGGAATGGGGCTTGCTGATTTTACCGCAATTAGAACCCATGCAATTGAGCAATCGCTGGATGAAAAATCATTGTCCGCGGCTGACAGCATTCTTGATCAATTAGCTATTGATGGACAAAAAGAAATTTTAATTCAGGGAATTGATGAAAAAAATATTAAAACAATTCGCAAGGTTCATTTACGCTACACCGGTAGCGATAGCGCACTTGTATTAAAAGCCGCCCCGATTGATTTGCTGGTGGCAGATTTTGAAATAAATCATAAACGTAGATTTGGCTTTATTCAGCCGGGTCGCGCCATGATAATAGAGGCCGTATCGGTTGAGGTCATTGGCCACAGCAATGACAGTGCAGAAATTTTGGGCAAAAACATTCAGCATAAAAGTGCGTCTGCAATTTTAGAAAAAGTTGAAATGACCAGCAATGGCCAGACCCATCAAGCCCCAATAGTTGAT
The DNA here is from genome assembly GCA_029883045.1 of Rhodospirillaceae bacterium. GTDB lineage: Bacteria > Pseudomonadota > Alphaproteobacteria > Rhodospirillales > Magnetovibrionaceae > DAOVVL01. The sequence goes on along the minus strand of JAOUJU010000172.1, from coordinate 1,908 downwards.
ATAACCGCGCTTAATTCCGATACCACATTATTAGGCCCGGCAATTATTTGCGATATTAATTCTACCACTGTAGTAGAAATAGGCTGGCAGGCCCATTACAGGGATAACGGTGACCTTGTGCTGACCCGCCACACCCCCAGAGAAAAACGCGAAAGCATCGGCACTAGTGCTGATCCGGTAATGTTGGAAATATTCAATAATTTGTTTATGTCCATTGCTGAGCAAATGGGCGCAACCCTTGCCAATACAGCCCATTCGGTAAACATAAAGGAAAGATTAGATTTTTCTTGTGCGGTGTTTGATTTTAAGGGAAATCTTGTTGCTAATGCCCCGCACATGCCAGTGCACTTGGGAAGCATGGGCGAAAGTGTAAAATCTATTATTGATGGCCGACCAGAGATGGCGCTGGGCGATGTATTCGCCATCAATGCGCCATATAACGGCGGTACACATCTGCCTGATATTACAATTGTTACCCCTGTTTTTAACCAACGCGGTAGCGAGGTTATATTTTATGTTGCTTCGCGCGGCCATCATGCAGATATCGGCGGAATAACACCAGGGTCAATGCCGCCAAACAGCACCACCGTCAAGGAAGAGGGAATTTTATTTGATAACGTACAGATTGTTAAGGGCGGGGAATTTCTAGAAGCCGATATAAAAAAATTATTATTGAGCGGCAAATATCCAGCACGTAACCCTGAGCAAAATATTGCTGATATGGGCGCGCAAATTGCAGCAAATGAAAAAGGTGCGCGCGAATTAAAGCGAATGACAGATCATTTTGGCCTTGATGTAATTAAGGCGTATATGGGCCACGTTCAAGATAACGCCGAAGAAACCGTAAGGCGTGTTATTGACGTTCTTTCTGATGGTGATTTCAGCTATGAAATGGATGATGGGTCACTAATAAAAGTATCAATTCGGATTGATAAAAACAACCGTAGTGCAGTTGTTGATTTCAGCGGAACATCAGACCAGCAGCCAACCAATTTTAATGCTCCATTACCAGTTTGTCGGGCAGCGGTGTTGTATGTTTTTCGCACATTGGTATCAGATGAAATACCGCTTAACGAAGGATGCATGAAACCAATTAAAATTATTGTTCCTAAGGGCAGCATGTTAAACCCCAGTTACCCGGCGGCCGTGGTTGCGGGTAATGTTGAAACCAGCCAGTGCATAACAGATGCACTTTATGGTGCGCTGGGTGTTATGGCGGCATCACAAGGAACCATGAATAATTTTACCTTTGGTAATGAAACCTATCAGTATTACGAAACCATATGTGGCGGTTCCGGTGCTGGACCAGATTTTGATGGGCAAAGTGCGGTACAAACCCACATGACCAATTCGCGTCTGACCGACCCAGAAGTACTTGAATGGCGTTTTCCGGTTAGCGTTGAAAGTTTTTCAATTCGTGAAAATTCCGGTGGCAAGGGAAAACATAATGGAGGTAACGGTGTTATCAGACGCATTAAATTCAACCAACAAATGAACGCATCAATACTTTCAAACCATCGTCGCATTGCACCGTTTGGACTTGACGGTGGCAAAGACGGAAAGCTTGGGCGCAACTATGTAGAACGAAAAGATGGCGAAATTGATAACCTAGGCCCAACCGATAGCGCCCAGTTGCAAGTGGGCGATATATTTGTAATTGAAACTCCGGGCGGCGGCGGTTTCGGCAAGATATAATTCTAAGCAAAGGGGAAGAAAAATGAAAACCACAAAAAAAAGTAATTCAGAAAAAATAGTTTCTTCCGCCCATTTAGCAAAAGAAGGCCCGGCTGAATTAAGTGAATTTGAATACGGCCTGATATTGGCCCATAACGCATTTTCTAGGTGGACCCAGCGGTGCATGGCTGCCGCCGGGCAGGGCGACCTTGGCGCGCTTGATGTTTTGGTGCT
>JAOUJU010000007.1 GCA_029883045.1 Rhodospirillaceae bacterium | reverse complement strand
GTGGCGCTCCAATTGAAACAAGCTTTCCCGGTTTTGTTGAATTGATGAATGGCCTTGGGGCGAATATAAAAGCGCTCTGAGTTAGCAGAAAAAGGAAAAAACTTTGGGAATTGTAATAGCAATCGATGGCCCCGCAGCGGCCGGCAAGGGTACCGTGGCCAAGCGCTTAGCCCAGGAATTGGGCTTGGCTAAGCTCGATACCGGGCTTTTGTATCGCGGCGTGGGCTTTGCCGTGCTAGATGCAGGCGGGGACCCAGAAAATGGCGAACAGGCCCATATGGCGGCCAAAAACCTTGATCCAGCGGTGTTACAAAACCCGGCACTCAGGCTGGATGCGGCAGCTCAGGCTGCCTCAAAAGTTGCGGTAATACCCGAAGTTCGCGCCCAATTGCTTGATTTTCAACGTGATTTTGCCAATAACCCACCACCGCTGGATAGTGGCGAGCCCGCCCAAGGGGCCATCCTTGATGGGCGTGATATCGGCACAACGGTTTGCCCCAATGCCACCGCCAAACTGTTCGTTACAGCGTCGCCCGAAGTCAGGGCCGATAGGCGGTATAAAGAGTTGCTAGAGCGCGGTGAGAAGGCTATATATGCCCGCGTTCTGGAGGACATAAAAGAACGTGATGCCCGCGACCAAGGCCGCAGCGCATCACCACTGGCAGCACCAGTTGATGCTTTGGTGTTAGATACCAGTGAAATGAACGCCGATGAGGCATACGCCAAGGCGTTAGAATTTATTCGCTCCAGAATATCTGCCTGATAAAGAATTTTCTTTTGAGCGCGGAAATTGTTTTAAGCCCCCCTTGGGCCACCGTCGGACTAATCGGCGGGACGCATGGGGATTTGTTATTTATTTTAATCGAACCAGACCGTCGGAACCAACCGGTAGGCAAGGATCAAAAAAACTAGGATTTAATATTTATGAGCACTGAAAACTTCGCGGATATGCTAGAGGAATCTCTATCCGCACAAACAGGTTTCTTGGGCGGTGTCGTTTCCGGCACAGTCATTGGCATTGATGGCGATGCCGTAACAATCGATGTGGGCCTAAAATCAGAAGGCCGCATTCCCCTAAAAGAATTTGGCGTTGGCTCCGAAGCTCCGGTCATTAACAGCGGCGACAGAATTGATGTTTTTGTTGAACGCTACGAAGACAAAGACGGCCTTGTTCGTCTTTCGCGCGAAAAAGCGCGCCGTGAAGAAGCATGGACCGCACTGGAAAAACTATTCCAAGCAAACGAACGCGTAAACGGCACAATCTTTGGCCGGGTTAAAGGTGGCTTCATTGTTGATCTTTCAGGCGCGGTTGCGTTCCTGCCCGGTTCCCAGGTTGATATCCGCCCAGTTCGCGACATTGGCCCATTGATGGGCAACCCGCAGCCATTCCAGATTTTAAAAATGGATCGTGCGCGCAACAACATTGTTGTTTCACGTCGTGCTATTTTGGAAGAAACCCGTGCCGAAGCGCGCACTGAACTTATCGGTCAACTTAACGAAGGCGACGTGGTTGACGGCGTAGTTAAAAACATCACCGATTACGGCGCATTCGTCGATCTGGGTGGGGTTGATGGTCTTCTTCACGTTACCGATATTGCATGGAAGCGTATTAACCACCCATCCGAAGCATTGAACGTTGGCGATACCATCAAGGTAAAGGTTATTCGTTTCAATTCAGAAAACCAGCGTATCAGCCTTGGCATGAAACAGCTTGATGAAGATCCATGGAAAGGCGTCGATGAACGCTTCCCAATCGGCACCAAGGTAACCGGACGGGTTACCAACATTACCGATTACGGCGCATTTGTTGAACTTGAATCCGGCGTCGAAGGTTTGGTTCACGTTTCCGAAATGAGCTGGACCAAAAAGAACGTTCATCCTGGCAAAATTGTTTCTACCAGCCAAGAAGTTGAAGTTATGGTTCTTGATGTTGATGGCGACAAACGCCGTATCTCGCTTGGTCTTAAACAGTGCGGTTCTAATCCGTGGGATACTTTCCTTGATACCCACAAGGCAGGTTCTGAAATCGAAGGCGAGATCAAAAACATCACCGAATTTGGTTTGTTTGTTGGCCTGACCGAAGAAATTGATGGCATGGTTCACTTGTCTGATCTGTCATGGGAAAAATCCGGCGAAGAAGCCATCAAGGATTACAAAAAAGGCGAAATGATCAAAGCTAAGGTTCTTGACGTTGACGTTGTAAAAGAACGCATCAGCCTTGGTGTTAAGCAGTTGACCAAAGACCCGTTTGAAGGTGCTGCTTCCGGTAGCACTGGCCTGAAGAAAGGCTCGATCGTAACGTGCACCGTAACCGCCATTACCGACGGCGGTATCGAAGTTAGCGTTGGCGAAGGGATAAACGGATTTATTCGTAAAACCGAATTGTCGCGTGATCGCTCTGAACAGCGTTCTGATCGTTATGCCGCAGGTGAAAAAGTTGATGCTAAAATTACAAACATCGATGAAAAAAGCCGCAAGCTAACATTGTCAATCAAGGCACTTGAAGCACAGGAAGAAAAGAAGGCAATGGCCGAATACGGCTCTAACTCTGCCGGTGCTTCGTTGGGCGATATTTTGGGCGCTGCTTTGGAAGAAAAGAAAGCTTCTTCTACAGATGAGCCAGCACCAAAGAAAAAAGCTGCAACCAAGAAAAAAGCTGCAACCAAGAAAAAGGCCGCAACTAAAAAAGCCGCAACAAAGAAAACTGCGGCCAAGAAAAAAGACGAAGAAGCTGAATAGTAATTATTTAAGCCTCTTAGACTAAAAAAAGAAACGTCCCTTTGGCCATAGCTTGAGGGGCGTTTCTTTTTTTCCATATTTGCGCTATATTTAAAATTGAATTTTTAGAGGATTTAATTGATGAGCGGCGAAATGTTAAGTGATGAAACCCCAGATCGCGAAAAACAGATTGGCGAAAAACAGACAAAGGTCGATGATCTAATTGAACGCCGACGCTTAAGGCGTTCGTTGACTGTGTGGCGCGCTGTTGGTGCCGTGTTGGTGAGCGCTATTTTGGTTATATTTCTGGCACGTAGCGACGATGGTGCGGGCAGTAGTATTATTTCACCTGATCATGTGGCGCGTGTTTATGTGGGCGGCATCATTATTAGCGATCGTTGGCGCGCAGACCTTCTTGACGAGCTTAAAAATGATGACGGCGTAAAAGCGGTAATGGTAATGATTGATAGCCCCGGCGGAACCGTAGTCGGGGGCGAAGAATTATTTTTGGGCCTAAAAGAATTGGCCGAAACCAAACCGGTGGTAGCGGTTATGGGTTCGACCGCGACCTCGGCTGCGTATATGACGGCCCTTGGCACTGATTATTTGATAGCCCGTGAAGGATCGGTTACCGGGTCTATCGGTGTGTTAATGGAAACAGCCGATTTTACCGCTATGCTTGAAAAACTAGGGATAAAACCGGAAATAATTAAAAGCAGCCCATTAAAAGCCCAGCCCAACCCACTGGAAACCATTACCCCAGAAGCACGCATGGCCATGAAAGATGTAATTTTAGATATGTTCTCCATGTTCACCGATATGGTTGCCAGCAGGCGGCATATGACGCCTGAGCAGGTCAGTCAAATTGCCGATGGGCGTATTTTTACCGGGCGTCAGGCGCTAAAAAATGGCCTGATAGACGCCATTGGCGGAGAAAAGGAAGCAAGGGCATGGTTAGCTGAAAATCGTGAGATTCCCTTGGAAATTCCCGCAAAAGACGCAAAACCTGATTATCCCAAGGAACAGTGGTACCAAAAAATAATGGGTTTGGCGGGAAAAACGCTGTTTTCTGAACGACTTAAACTTGACGGACTGCTCTCTGTTTGGCACCCTAACATGTAGCCGCCAGACATCATTGTCCATTTGGGGCAATGTGCGCAAAACCGGAAGGCGGTAGGAGGTATGAGCATGACAAAATCCGAACTTATCCAGCGCTTAGCCGATGCCAACCCGCATCTGTATCTCAGAGATGTGGAGCGTATTGTGACCACAATTTTTGAGGAAATCACAGACGCGCTAGCAGATGGCAACAGGGTTGAACTTCGCGGTTTTGGTGCTTTTTCGGTAAAGGAAAGGGATTCACGCGTTGGGCGCAACCCACGCACGGGCGCAGCAGTTAATGTTTCCGCCAAATACATCCCTTATTTCAAAACCGGCAAGCAGCTTCGCGAAAGACTAAATCCTGGCAGCTAAAAAGCCACTTTAACAATAACGCATCCTTAGGAACCGGATTATGCGGCGCATTTTTATGTGGATAGTATTGTTGCCGGCTGTTCTGGCCATAGTGGTATTTGCGCTTAACAATAGTTCTGCCATTGCTATTGACCTGTGGCCATTTGGGATCGTTGTCGAAATGCCCGTTTATCTGGCATTTATTTTGGTTTTATCCATCGGTGCGTTTTTAGGCGGTTTTGTTTCGATTGTATCTGGTGCAAAAGCAAGGGCCCTACACCGTGCCAGCACATACGAGGCCGAGGTAAAGATTAGGGAATTGGAAAAACTAAAATCAAGATGCGAAACCCTTGAGGCAGAAATAAAACGTCTTAAATCCGAAAGCCAGCCCACCTTGCCTGCGCAGGGCGGTGGTTCAAAAATAATCTCATCGGCGCTTAATTAATACCCATCACTCAAAAACACCACCGCCAATATCATTTTGGCGCATTTACTTCTTTGTGACACATGCATTTACGCGTTAAAAGTAATGCATGAACAGTTCTATAAATATAACCAAAGGTAACCTAAAACCGTCTGAGCGCATTTTTGTTGCGCTGGATACGCCTGATATTGACCGGGCTTTAAGTTTGGCCCAAAGCCTTAAAGGGTTGGTCGGTGGGCTAAAGCTGGGCAAGGAATTTTTTACGTCATGCGGTCCCGAAGGGGCCAAGCGTATTACTGCCTTAGGTATGCCAATTTTTCTTGATCTTAAATATCACGATATTCCAAATACGGTGGCAGGTGCCGTGCGTTCGGCCCTTGGGCTGAACCCATTTATGTTAAACGTCCATGCCTCTGGTGGGCGCGCGATGATGGAAGCAGCGGCCAAGGCCGCGGATGAGGCCGGGCCTAACCGTCCATTGGTCATTGCCGTTACCGTGCTTACATCCATGAATAAAAATGATTTAGCTGAGGTCGGAATTAATGTTGAACCCATAGAGCACGTCATGCGCCTTGCCCGTTTGGCCAAGGAAAGTGGTCTTGACGGGGTTGTTTGTTCGGCCAAGGAAGTGGTGGCATTGCGCGGCAACGTAGGGCCCGATTTCAAATTAGTGGTTCCCGGCATTAGGCCTGATTGGGCATCAAAGGATGATCAAAAACGTGTGGTAACCCCCAGCGACGCAATTGATTTGGGTGCAGATTATTTGGTTATTGGCAGGCCCATAACCGCATCTGACAATCCGGGTGAAGCTGCCAGGCGCATAGCTGGCGAGCTTTCCGATGAATGATCACCCTCCAATAAATTCCCTTGTGCCGTTTAAAATAATTGGATTGGCCATTAGCCGGGTTGGGCGCAATTTGTTGCCAATGCTTAAATTGGCGATACTGCCATTTGCCATATCAATCACAGTGGTGATTTTGGCGCGTGATATTGGCCACCCATGGCGTCTTGTGCTTGATGGCGTTCATGGCCTTATTGTGATTATGTTTCTTAGTGCAGGCGTAGGTGTTGTTCGTGGCGCGATGCCCATTGGTATGGCGCGCTTTGGCTTTGCGGTGCCAAAAATTAATTTACTACGCAGAATCACAGAGTGGAAAACAACATTTTCACTTTTAATTGCAGCAATATTTGTAATGACACCCCTTACCATTGTGGTTGGGCTATTATTTCGCCGGATTGAAATGTTATTGCTGGCATTCAATATAACGTGGTTTGGTGTTCCTGCGCACATTATACCGGAATTTTTGCTTAATATTATGGTGGCTGGCCTTATTTCAGCGGCTTACGTTCGGGCCAAACCGGCTAGGGCAAAAATATGCGGCATTAATTCAACTGATGCACTTGAAGCCGCAGTTAACAGTGGTGCCACCATGTTGGGATTTGTTTTTTTTCCAGCTAGTCCACGTTTTCTAACAATTGATGCAGCAAAGAATCTTATGCAATTGGTGCCAGATGGTATAACCAAGGTTGTGTTATTGGTTGACCCCGATGACAGCACTGTAAACGAAATTGTTGAAAAATTACCGGTGGACGCAATTCAGCTTCATGGCAATGAAAGTATTGAGCGCGTATTAGAAGTAAAAAAAATAACCAACCTACCGGTTTATAAAGCCATAGCAATTTCCGGACCCGCAGATGTGCAGCGCGCCCATGAATTTGAGTCCGTTGCCGATGTTTTATTGTTGGATGCAAAAGCACCCGAAGGTTCTACCGTTCCCGGTGGTAATGCTATTTCATTTGATTGGGCATTAATTGCCCGCGAAACGTGGTCGTCACCATGGATGCTGGCAGGTGGGTTAACGTATCGTAACGTCAAAAATGCAATTGCCGTAACCGGGGCAGAAATGGTTGATGTCTCCTCAGGGGTTGAAGATGCCCCTGGGATAAAAAACGAAGGCAAAATCATCGCATTTTTAGGCGCCGTACAAGATGGGGCCTAAAACAATAGGCATTTAAGGCCCTGTTTCGGGTGGCTTTTACCTCGTCTCCCTGCTATTTTCCCCGCCCATGAGCAAGACCATAAAGCCAGTAAACCCCAACACCCTTCGCACGGCACCAGATGACGATGGCCATTTTGGTATTTTCGGCGGACGCTTCGTTGCGGAAACATTGATGCCGCTGATACTGGATGTAGAAAAAGCATATAGCGACGCCAAGGCCGATCCTGAATTCGCTAAAGCGGTGGCATATTATTTTGCCCAATATGTCGGCCGGCCCAGCCCGCTTTATTTTGCCGAACGCCTAACTAAGCAGTTAGGCGGCGCAAAAATATATCTTAAACGCGAAGATCTAAATCACACCGGCGCACATAAGGTAAATAATTGTATTGGGCAAATACTTTTGGCTCGGCGCATGGGCAAGGGGCGCATAATTGCTGAAACCGGGGCGGGCCAACACGGTGTTGCGACCGCAACGGTTTGTGCCCTGTTTGATATACCGTGCACAATTTATATGGGCTCGAAAGATATTGAACGCCAAGCACCAAATGTTTATCGCATGCAAATGCTAGGGGCCGAGGTAAAACCAGTGACCGTTGGTTCCAATTCCCTAAAAGATGCCATGAACGAAGCCATGCGCGATTGGGTCGCCAATGTGGAAGATACATATTATCTAATTGGTACCGCTGCTGGCCCACATCCCTACCCGGAAATGGTTCGTGATTTTCAATGCGTAATCGGCAACGAAGTGCGCGATCAAATTATTCAGGGCGAAGGCCGCCTGCCTGATACCTTGGTTGCGTGTATCGGTGGTGGATCAAACGCGCTTGGGCTTTTTCATCCATTTTTAGATGACGCTGATATTCGCATGATTGCGGTTGAAGCAGCGGGAAAGGGTATTGAAACCGGGTTGCACGCCGCCAGCCTTTCGGCCGGACGTCCGGGCGTGCTGCATGGCAATCGAACATATTTGTTGCAAGACGATGACGGGCAAATAAAAGAAGCCCATTCAATTTCCGCCGGGCTTGATTATCCCGGTATCGGGCCAGAACATTCATGGTTGCATGATATTGGTCGGGCCGAATACGTATCAGTAACCGATGACGAAGCCATAAACGCTTTTAAATTATTAACCAAACTAGAAGGCATAATTCCAGCATTGGAAAGTGCCCACGCCATAGCCCACGTTATTAAGCTGGCACCGACATTGGCCAAAGAAAATATAATTGTAATTAATTTATCAGGTCGCGGTGACAAAGACCTTGCAACAGTAGCTGCGCACAGTGGGGAAAAACTTGGTGGCGTGTTATGAGCGTAAAGTTCGAAACCCGAATAGACGAAACATTTCGCAACCTTAAAGCGCAAGGCCGCGCAGGCTTTGTTGCATTTATTACTGCGGGCGACCCAGATCTTGAAACCTCTATTCAAATATTAAAAGGTTTGCCCCAAGCAGGTGCCGATGTAATTGAACTTGGGATGCCTTTTTCCGACCCCATGGCCGATGGCCCCGCCATTCAGGCATCAAGCCTGCGCGCCCTTAACGCCGGGCAAACCATGATAAAAACATTGGGCATGGTTGCTGATTTCCGCGTTTCCAATTCCACTACGCCGATTGTTTTAATGGGTTATTACAATCCTATTTATTCTTATGGGGTTGAGAAGTTTTTGAATGATGCAAAAAAAGCAGGGGTCGATGGGCTTATTATTGTTGATCTTCCCCCCGAAGAAGAGGCCGAGCTATGCTTGCCGGCACTTAATGTGGGGATAAACTTTATATATTTAACAGCGCCCACTACAACCGATGAACGATTGCCAGCGGTATTGCGCCATGCCTCTGGTTTTGTTTATTACGTTTCAATCACCGGTATAACCGGAACAAAAAAGGCTGCTATTGGCGATATTGAAAAATCATTGGCCCGCATTAGGGCGCAATCGGGCCTACCAATAGCGGTCGGTTTTGGTATATCCACGCCCCAAGACGTAGCTGATGTGGCGGGCGTAGCCGATGGCGTGGTTGTGGGTTCGGCTTTGGTAAAAACCATAGAAGCAGGCCTTGAAAATGATGGAAAATCAGGGCCTAATCTGGTCAAAGACGTGCTATCATTGGCAGGTGAATTGGCCGCAGGCGTTCGTAAATAAATAGGTTTTAAGGAATAGATATTAAATGAACTGGTTGAAAGATTTTGTTCGTCCCAAGCTCAAGGAACTTGTCAGTGGGGGCAAGGAAACGCCGGAAAACCTGTGGCATCAGTGCCCATCATGCCAGCAGATGATTTTTCATCGCGACCTTGAAGCCAATATTCATGTTTGCCAGCATTGCGGCCATCACTTACGTATTGGGGTAAAAAAACGCCTTGAACTTTTGTTCGATAATGGCGAATACCAGACGGTTGAATTAAAAACCCAAGTGCAAGACCCGCTTAAATTCAAGGACAAGAAAAAATACACAGACCGGCTTAAGGAATATCAAAATAAAACCGGTGAAAAAGACGCATTAATAATTGCTCACGGAAAAATGAGCGGAATGAAAGTTGTTATTGCTGCGTTTAATTTTGATTTCATGGGCGGCTCTATGGGAATAGCCGTAGGTGAGGGCATTGTGACTGCAGCCCGGCTGGCCCAAGTACAAGATGCAGCCTTAATCATTGTTCCATCATCAGGTGGTGCGCGCATGCAAGAAGGCGCCCTTTCATTAATGCAGCTTCCCCGTACAACCATTGCGGTGGAAGAAGTAAAAGAACAAGGTTTGCCATACATTGTTTTGCTAACAGATCCCACCACCGGTGGAGTTTCGGCATCGTTTGCAATGTTGGGCGACATTCAAATAGCTGAACCCGGTTGCATAATCGGTTTTGCCGGCAGGCGGGTAATTGAACAAACCATTCGTGAAGAACTGCCCAATGATTTCCAAAAAGCAGAATATCTTTTGGAGCATGGCATGATTGACATGGTCGTGCCCCGGGCCGAACTGGCAGAAACAATTTCGCGTATAATATCATTATTGCGCAATACTGGGCGCACTGGTGACGTAATAAAAATAAACAAAAATAAAAAAGATGATAACCAAGGTACGGTTGCACCCATTCCGCACGGCGCCCGCCCAGTGGAAAACAATCCACCATCTGTTGACTAGGCAGTGGCGAGAGAAAACTGTCTTTAAAAAATGCACAACAATGATGCAATCCTTGCTCGGCTACTGACCCTTCACCCCAAGCTGATTGACCTTAGCCTTGAACGGTTGGAGCGTTTGTTGCGCGCCCTTGGCAACCCTGAAAAAAAATTACCCCCCGTTGTCCACGTTGCTGGAACTAACGGCAAAGGATCAACCGTTGCTTTTTTAAAGGCATTTTTAGAAGCAGCCGGGTACCGGGTAAATGTTTATACCTCGCCGCATTTGGTAAATTTTAACGAACGCATTTATTTGGGCGGCGAATATATAAGCGACGCTGAATTGCAATCCCTACTCGAAGAATGCGAACGCGCCAATAATGGACAGGAAATAACATTTTTTGAAATCACCACGGCGGCGGCATTTATGGCCTTTGTAAAAAACCCGGCAGATATTGTTCTGCTGGAAACGGGTCTTGGTGGCAGGCTTGATGCGACCAACGTTATTGAGCGACCGCGCCTTTGTGCAATTACCCAAGTCGCGATGGATCACCAACATTTTCTGGGCGAAACCATCGAAGCCATAATGGGTGAAAAAGCCGGAATTTTAAAAAAGGAGGTGGTTTGCGTTGCCGCCAGCCAACCAGCAAGAAAGGCGGTGCTGGCTTTGAAAAAAGCCGGTGAAAAAATAGGCGCACCCATTGCATGGGAAGGCCATGATTGGTTTGTTCGAGTTGGAAAAACCGATATTACTTTTATTACTGATAATATTGAAACTCGGCTGCCGCTACCGGCCCTTGTGGGCCGCCATCAGGTGCAAAATGCAGGCATCGCCATAGCCATGGCGCGTGCCTTGCGGCCTGATTTTGAAATCCCCGAAAGCGCCATTGCCCTTGGGCTTAAAACTGTTAAGTGGCCCGCACGTCTTCAGCGTTTACAAGACGGGCCACTAACAAAGTTATTGCCACAGGGTTGGGAGCTATGGCTGGACGGTGGGCACAACAAGGCCGCGGCTGAAGCCCTATCGCGCCATACCCGTGACTGGCGGGATAAACCCTTATGGTTGGTGTTTGGCGCACTTAATACCCGCCCGCCGCTAGAATTTTTAAAACCGTTTGAAGGCCGCATCAAGGGTTTGCGCACGGTGGCAATCGGGGGCGAGGATAATTCTCTTAGCCCCGAAATAAGCGCCGAGGTCGGCAAATCGCTTAACATGCAATCAGGCGTAAGCACCGATGTGGCAAGTGCAATTAGTGAAATAATCACGCAACAAGGCGGCGATGCGGGGCGGATACTTATATGTGGATCGCTTTATCTGGCAGGCAACGTGTTAGCGGATAATAATTAATTTTAAGAATATTTTTTAATTATATCGACGGCCGCCTGTACATCAAAAGGCTTGGTTAGGTATTTCTTAAACCCAGCTTTCATGGTGCGCGCTATATCAGATGGTATGGCATTGGCAGAAACCGCGATTACCGGAATATCGGCTAACGTTTCAGATTGCTGAATAATTTTCATCGCTTCGATGCCGCTCATTCCCGGAAGATTTATATCCATTAGTATAATATTGGGCATTTCACTTTGCGCTAAACTGATACCAAGCTCTGCCGTGTGGGCAGAGATAAGCTGTGTATTTTCAATGCGGCTTACAATTTTTTTCATAAGCATAAGGTTAGCCGGGTTATCCTCAATATACAGAACCTTAATGCATTCGGTTGCGGGTAAATGTTGGTCAGTAGTTTCGGTCGGTATATGTTTAGGCAGGGATGATATTTTATCTTGCTTAAATTCAACCCAAAATGTTGACCCTACGCCCACTGTGCTTTCAAAACCCATGCGCCCGTCCATCATTTCAACCAAACGTCTAGTTATGCTCAGGCCAATACCAGTTCCTTCAATTTCACCACCTTCGGCACCAAGGCGATTAAATGGCACAAATAACTTATCTTGCAATTCAGGGGCAATGCCTTTTCCGCTATCGCTAACAGAAAAGCGCACAAAGCCATCAACATTGGGATTAAGCGTTATGGTAACCGTGCCGTTGTCGCTATTATATTTGACCGCGTTTGATAATATGTTCAGCAGTACTTGTTGAAAGCGCGTGCGATCAACATTTATAACACACCCCGACGAAGAGCTTTCGTCAAATATTACTGAAATATTTTTGTTTTTGCCCAGTTCGCGCGTAATTGCCAATGCGTGGCTTAGAACAGGGGCCGGGTCAACTGCCTCCATTGAAACATGTAACTGCCCCGCTTCAATTTTAGAAAGGTCAAGAATATCGTTAATAAGCCCCAACAAGTGTTCGCCACCACGTTCAATCTGATGCAACGATTCTTTTTGATCATCATTAAGCGGTGCAGTGGGGTCCGTATTCAAAATTTGGGTAAAACCCAAAATAGCATTTAATGGGGTTCTTAGTTCGTGACTCATTGATGAAAGAAATTCAGATTTTGCTTTATTGGCCGCTTCGGCCGCATCTTTTTCAACCAACGATGCACCAAGGGCTGAATTCATATCGTTAAACGCAGTTGCCAAGGACTGAAATTCATCAGGCCCGGCTATGGTAATTTTACGTTTTAAATCTTCACCACCTTTAATGTTTCTTACCTCTGCGCTAAGTGCGGCAAGGGGTTTGGTAAAGGTTTTTAACATAAGAAAAATCGCCAAAACCAAAACCGTAGCTAGCAAAAAACCACTTATAATCAGGGCATTACGAATGTTTTTTAGCGGCGCAAAGGCATGGTCTTTGCTATGGCCGACAACCACTGAAAGTTCGGGCGCGCTTTCGATGTTACTATTTGCAAGCAACCAACCGCTTAAAAAATCAGTCTCGTTTTGTAGAATCTTTTGCGAAACCGTTGTTCCGGGAATAAGAAAATCAATATTGTTGCTTTGAATAACAGTTTCATCCAGCAAAACCGAATAATCATCAGTGTAATTGTTGACCAACAAAAGGTTTTTATATGTATCCATAGGGAATTCAGCAACCAGGATTCCTTCTGGTAGGCTGTTATAAAATACTGGAATTGCGATAATCATTCTGGTGCTGGTAAAAATTTTTACGCGCTCACCGTTGAGTACTTTCTTTAACCACCAAGATGCAGAAAATCCGCTTTTATATGGCGAGGTTGTTGCAAGCAATCTACCTTTGTAATCGGTCAAGGTTATGTATGAATCGCCTTTTACCGGCGCGCGCAACGAATTAAAAAATAATGCAAGATTAGCCCGTGACGATGTATCAATAAGGGAATTTACAATAATTTCATTATTGGCTATTCCCACTAAAGATTCTTCTAAAATTGTAAATCTAGCCTCAAGGGTTGAGGCTAGGCGTTCGGCCGCAGAATCAATATGCAAACGCGCATCGGATTCTAACTGCCGGCGGGTAACGGTTTCCATAATAATGCCGACCAGCAACAATATTCCTATGGAAATAGGAACTAGCTTGATAACCAGATCGCGCGCGGTGGCGGACTTTGGGGTATTATTTGGCTGCATTTTTTCCATGTGGCTTATTTTGCAATTGGAACTATTGATCCGTCGCTAAGAAACTTTGCTAAGGTAAAGTCACTTTCATCAAGTGCATCGTGGCGTTCGTTGGTAAACGGTGGATTGTATATTTTTACCAGACCATCATATTGCTTGATGTTTTCAAGCGCGCTACGAATTTTTGCAATTTCTAACGATTCGGCATTTTTTATTGCATTACTAAGCAGGTGAACCAAATCATAAGCATGTGCGGTTCCCACTGGCGATAATATTTGATCTTCTTTTGTTGTTTTGGGAAAAAGTTTTTTATAACGCGCAAAAAAATCTTTTTCTCTAGCTGGGCGCGCAGGGCTTATAAATGAATAGGTTTGCAAAAAGCTAAGGTTTACTTTGTTTAAGTTGTCGCCAACTAACTGGGTAAATCTTCCGCCGGTTATGCCCCAATGCGAAATAATTGGTAAACGGTCTGCTTTAGTTATTTCTGCCACACCTTCTAGCACAACTGCGCCTTCGTTTGCGTTGGCTACCAGCATTATTACGTCTGCGCCTTTTTTCGCTAAACTATTGATTTGTGCTTCGGCACTTTTTGCGCCCCAGCTAATCCATTCAACCCCCGCGATTTCGACACCAATTTGTTTAGCTGCTTCGCTAATTGCTTTTTCGTTAGATCGGCCCCATCCGGTTTGCTCTAGCAATAGCCCGAGTTTTTTATAATTATTATTAGCAGCCATTTTGGTTAGAAATCTTCCAGCGAATTGGTCGCGGACCGAAACCCTGAAAACGTTGTTTGGCGTGAAACCATTGTCCACAACCATGGTTCCGGCAGCCCATGGCACCAGATAAATCAGGCCGTTTTCATGTATGGTTTTAAGCTCTGCCATTGCTACCGGGGTGTGAAGCCCACCCATGACCGCAACAATTGTTTTATCGGCTGCAAATTCATTTATATTATCAATCCCGCGCGCTGGGTTGCCGCGATGGTCACGAACCACAATTTCTAATTTGTGTCCGTTTATGCCGCCATTTTCATTTATTTCATCAATTGCCACAATCATGCCGCGATGAATTGCTTCACCCGATTCGGCTGAGGCCGATGACATATCTGCATCCAAACCAATGCGTATGGGCTGCAGCGCACTATCGCTGGCCCAACTTTGCCCGGCTAACATCAAAGTGCAGCTGGCGATAAATATGTTAGCTATTTTTGCAAAAAAATTAGTTTTTAGTTTATTCATCAATTTTCCATCTCTTTCGTAATTGCCTTAAAATACGATTGCGCATAAGAATCCTCTGCTTAATGTGCAAAAATGGGTATCGACAGCCCGATTTTCAATGAAAAACGATGAATTTCAGGTCGTTAATGGCAATATACTATATTGCTAATATAAGCTGAATATGGGCTGAATTATTTAAAAACTAGGCCTAATTAGCGCGATTAGATCGCGCCTTTAATCCATTCCACCAGCTTGCTTTTAGGCATTGCGCCTATTTTTACACTGGCTGGTTGGCCATCTTTAAAAATCATCAAGGTTGGGATTCCGCGAACCCCATATTTCGAAGGGGTCATGGGGTTTTCATCAATATTAATTTTAACGATCTCGACCTGACCTGCCATTTCGCCGGCTATTTCTTCTAGGGCAGGGGCAATCTGTTTGCACGGTCCGCACCATTCAGCCCAAAAATCAATCAGCACTGGGGTTGATGAATTGATAACATCGGCATCAAAAGAGCTATCGGTGATATTTTTCATTGTTTTTTCCCTACTGGATAATTGTTTTAAAAGACCGATTGGTCACAAGAACATTTCTATAAATCTATCATGGAAGGCATCCGGGTCAAACGCTTTGGCTAAGGTCGCAATTATCTAGCAGTTTTGCGGGTATTTCCATGGCCCGGGCGTTTATGGTCCAAAGTAAAAATGCCCGAATCGTTAGTTTAGGGTAAATCTCTGATATTAAGGATTTATAAATTGCCATCTGGCGCAAATAGGCCGGATGAATATCGCCCGGGTTTTTCGGAGCTAAACGGTTTGTTTTAAAATCTATAATCATGACCTCGCTGTCGGTAATAACCAGTCGATCAATGCGCCCGGATACTATGTGGTTACCAACACGACCAATTATTGGTGCTTCAGCACTTGCCCTAGGGGCAAAAAATTGGGCAAGGGTTTCATCTTCGATTACAGCAATTGTTTCATCGACTATTTGATTAGTGGTTTTAAGGTCAAAACCCAACCCGGCATTGGCAATCCATTGTTGTGCAGCCTTATTTCTATTGGCGGGCAAAACGTTGGGTAAAAGTTCTAACAAGCGGTGAACTGCAATGCCGCGGTTAAATGCAAAATCACCACCACCTTCTTTTCCATCAAATGGCCCGATGGCATCATCGATAACATCATGCATTGATGCCACCAATGGTTTGGTTGGGGTTTGTTCTGCCTTGGGCTTGGTGGTTGCCCACGCGGGCAACGGCGCAGAAATTATTTTTTCATCCTCTATGGCATCGGTTGTTTCAGCTTGTTGTTGGGTTTCATAACGCCACACGCTCCCAAACGCGCCGTCAAATTCAAGCCCGCGTTCTTTGATGGCGCTTTGTACTAAATTATACCAACTGCCATCTGCCGGCCCTTTTTCTGTTGCGTAGCCACAAATATACAAACGATCTCGCGCCCGGGTCATGGCGACATAAAGCAGGCGGCGATATTCACGTTCACGTAAATTTCTAGCCTCGGTGATAAACCCGGTTACAAGGTCGGGGCGCATTTCTTTTACGGGTGACCACAGCATTTGTGGGCTTTGTTTATTTTCTTTATCGGTTGGCGGTATTTTCCAATGAATGCGGCTGTCGTGTTGGTGTGATGGGGTGGTGCAGGTATCAGGCAAAAATACGATATTTGCTTCTAACCCTTTGGCCCCATGGACGGTCATCACCCTTACCTTGGAACCAGTTATTTCCATGTCGCGTTTTATTTCGGTGGCCCCGCTTCTGACCCAATGCAAAAAACCCTGCAATGACGGGGTGTGGCTGCGTTCAAACTGTAAAGCCAATGAAATAAATTCGTCAATTGGGTCTTCGGCGTCAGAACCTAACCTTGCGATCAATGCCTTGCGTGCACCGCGGTTTAGCACGCCTGCAAAAAATTCATAAGGCGGTTGATAATCTGCGCGGCCTAAATGTTCGCTTAAAATTTCGTATGCGCGGGCAAAAACATTTCCCCCTTTTGCTTGTTTTTTCAGTGCCGCCCAAATGGTTGTTGTGCGGCCATTGGCAAGGGACAACAAATCATCTTCGCTCATGCTTATTATTGGGCTTTTTAAAAGTGTCGCGGTATTTAGGTCGTCTTCGGGCAGCAAGCAAAAATTTCCCAGCGCCATTAAATCTTCGACCGCAATTTGGTCGGTCAGGACCATGCGATCTGACCCGGCGACCTCAACCCCGTTGAGCTTTAATTGCCTGACCATTTCATCGGCAAAAGTACCGCGCTTGCGCACTAGTATTAAAATATCGTCTGCACGAATAGGGCGATTTTTTGATTTTAATATCTCGCCATTTTCAAGCCAGCCCTTGATGGTCGTGCCAATTTGTTCGGCTAATTTTTTTTCTGGACTTTTTATTGAAAGCCGATCAAGCGGAGCATCCCATGGGTCGGCATCAGCCGCCATTTCTGGCAACTGTGGCTGCCACAGCTCCACCAAACCAGCTTCGCCTTCACGGTGCGATTTATGCAATACTTCTTCACCAGCAAACGAAAGCCCGTCAAAGGCAACTGGGTTGGCAAATACCCTGTCAACAATTGCCAGCACCGCGCGGGTTGAACGAAACGATGTGGTTAGCTGCAACGCGGTAAATTGTTTTTCGGCAGCTGTTACTTTTTCTTCAAAATATTTTCGCATTCGGGCAAATTCATACGGATCAGCCCCCTGAAACGAATATATAGATTGTTTTTCATCACCAACTGCAAACACGGTGCGTAGGGTATTATCATCTCTGCCTAATCCGGAAAAGAAATCAAATGCTAAACCCTTAACCACAGACCATTGTTGCGGGCTGGTGTCTTGGCTTTCATCAACCAATATGTGGTCAATGCCGCCATCTAATTTGAAATGTACCCAACTGGCGCCACTTTCATTGGCAAGCAAGGCACAGGCTTTTTCAATTAGATCATCATAATCAAGCCCGCCATTATTTGCTTTAAGGGTGCGGTATTCATTTTCGATTGCCCCGCCGACCTTTAATAGTGCGCTTGTAGCAATGGCCGTTTGAACGCATTTAATTTTATCTAACGCGCCCAAAATGCGCGTTTGCTCATTCAATAAAATATCTAATGCCCCTGCGTCAAAA